>CAJACJ010000137.1 GCA_903938205.1 uncultured bacterium | reverse complement strand
GGCCGAGACATACGACCCGGAAGGCGCCTACCAGAAACTTTGGCTGGATTAAGTTTGGAAAAGTTTTTTCTACAAACAGCTGACTACACTTTGTCATGAATTTGGGAAATCTATGATCGACCCATCGAATTTATATTTGCCTGACAGTGATCCGCGACGACTCGCGCTGCATAACGAGGTTCACACCCGCCCTTCAGCGACATTTCAACTTCCGGCTCTCATTGTGTATGTCGCGGTTATGAATTCAAAAATTAGTATTTCCAATGAATGTCAGCACCTGCGTCAATTAAAGGGTCACGAAGATTTAAACCTGGAGCAACTGAAGGGCAACTTCTTGCAACTTCAATGCGATCATTTCAAAATCATTTGGGAACGTCATACTGAATTCACTCGATACACCATTATTCAACCACTGCCCAAGCATGCGCATTGGGGCAGTCAATTGCCTGAACTGGCAAGTCATGTTGCGACGGGTGTTGAGTGGCTCAAAGGAATTCCCGGCACAACAATTACCGCAATTCAACTTGCCATGTTCAATGAAGGCATGGAAGATCCAGACGCTATTTTTAAAGCCAAGCAATGGCTGGGAGAAGGAACGGTTGTCGGCGGCAAGTTGGGCCGCACAACTGGCGATCAATCGCATTCGCATTTGATCACCAACTTGCGAATTGGTGTGGATGGATTTGTCCGCATGCTGGTTTTGACATCGCCTGAAACTTCAGAGAACCGCGCGGGCCGTGTCGCGCAACGACTGCTGGAACTTGAGACCTATCGAATGATGTCCTTGCTGAGTTTGCCAATTGCGAAACAATTGTCCAGTAAACTTTTTGAGGCGGAAACGAAGTTGGTTGAAATTACCGCGCGCATTGAGGCCAATACGGACAGCGATGAGGCGTTGCTTAATCTTCTAGCGCGTTTGGCGGCCCAGGTTGAAAGCGCCACGGCCGAACATAGTTATCGCTTCAGTGCAGCACGCGCATACGACGCGATTGCAAGGGAGCGAATCTTGGAGTTGCGCGAAAAACCCTTGTCAGGCATTCAAACATTGGGTGTGTTTTTGCAACGACGCTTGGCGCCCGCCATAGCCACAGTCAATGCAACATCCGATCGATTAGAGGGATTGGCTGAACGGGTGGCAAGAGCCAGCGCGTTACTTCGCACACGGGTTGAAATTGCAACAGAGACTCACAACCAGGAGTTGCTAGAAAAATTAACGCGGGGCCAAGCGTTACAACTTCGACTGCAGACAACCGTCGAGGGCTTGTCAGTTGCCGCCATTACCTATTACGTGGTGAGCTTGCTGTTCTATCTAGGTAAGGCGATCAAAGCTTCCGGCATCGACCTGAATCCTGAAATGTTGGCGGGATTGAGTACGCCCGTAGTTCTGTTTTTAAGCTGGCGCATGATTCGAAAGATTCACCGCGGCTTCAGAAATTTATAATCAAGTTCAAACCATTGCGCCATTGATTGTTGGGAATTCAATGACGTGGCCGTACGCTAACACCAAGTTTGGGTCGCACGTTTATTTGGTCAGGCCATAAAATTTCCGCGCGCCCTCCATCATGATTGCAAATTCTTCTTGATTGGGCATGTCCCAGGTGGCGCCTTCAATAAAAGTTCCGCCCACCACGCCAACATCATTCACGCCGGTCCCTGGCAGGTGCTTGGGGAACTGATAAAAAGAACGCTTCACTTTAAGGCCCGACTTGGTTTTGGCCTCGCCAAAGTAAACCAAGATCATGTATTGCAAATCCTGCGGCTTCTGGTCCTTCAACATAATCAAGTGGCCTTGCACGGGAACAACGGCTTTGTCCGAGTTCAACGCGCCCGCGCCAAGACCGGCGCAATTAATTACAAAATGACTGTCAATGTCCTTGAATTGATTCACTTTCTTTTGCACAAATTTCACGCGCGGCTTCAAGTAATCCGTCAACGAAGTCATCATCACGGCCGTGTCCATAAATATGCCGTCGTCATACGCAACCATCTTGCGCGTGGTACCGGTTCCAAAATCAAGAACCACTTCCTTGGCAGGCTGCATGACTTTGCCCACATACGGCTCAAGGCCAGACTCTTCGCGATTATCAAAGTACGAAGGAACAATCACCGCGCCCTTCTTAAAATCTGGATGCGTTCCTTTGGCAACCTGCGCGTAAAATCTGTAGGCATCCAAGCCAATTTTCTCAATCACCGCCTGCATCTTTGGATCGTTGTCCATGGACACGGGCGCAAGCAATCCGCCGGCGTTGTGCGAAGTTAAATTTTCAAATCGATCCGCCATAATGGTGATGTTTGTGTAGCCCCGCTGAACCAAGTCGTAGGCCGTGAATAAACCAATCACGCCCGCGCCAACAATGGTGATGGGCGAGTCCTTCTTTAGGTCGCTTGCGTAAGGCGATGTGACAAAAAGTTGATTCACATACTCCGCCGAACCCGGCGCCAATGTCCAACCACTTCCGCCGTGACCGTAATCATGAGCCACAACTTGGTCGCCAATTTTTTCCACACTCAACTGCGGCGAACCGTGGCGCATGGGGCGTTCACACAATATTTCCTTGCCCAAATATGCTTGATCCAATTTAGGCGGAGTAATTTTGCGCACCTCTGGCGTGGCGGGAAGTTTCATTTCAGTTGACGTGCTGCCTGCGATTCGCGCGGCGGATTGCGCCCATCCACATGAAACAAAAATTAGAATTGAAATAGAAAAGGAAATGGTGGACAAATATTTTCGCATGCTCGCTCCTTTAAAAAGATTGACCAATTGTTTCACGATACAAATCCGCCCAGGTGGAACATGATCGCATCGCGATTGCCGTCGCGCAACGCAGACTCGTGCTCGCTCACTCAATGCCGAACGGACTCTGGTTCTTCTTGGTCGCGGACTTCTCGTAGTTCGCCAAGCCGTTGATCTGGTTCACTTGGCTCTCGTTCAGGATGCGGCGAATAGCGCTGATCGCGCGCTGGCTGTGCTCGTCGCGCTCGAAGCGGATTTTCTCGCGGGCGTTGGCGACCTGCATCTGCTCCTGCCAATATTGTTGCACCTCCTCACCTTGTACCGGAGGCGGACCAGCGGCTTTCTTTGGGAGCATTTTGCGGCAGAAATCTACGTGCTCCGCGCGGCTGGTTTCGGAGAGCGACTGCAACTGCTTGCGCTGATCGTCGCTCAGGTCGTGCAAAGCGAGCGCCTTCTCAATGAAGGGCGAGGCGGAGCGGGAATCCTTAAAGATACTCGGGTACGCATGCTCGTCGAAGGCAAGTTGAAGCGACGCCTGCTGCTTTTCGCCAAGCGGAGCGATCGCGGTCGCCCACGCGGCGCGCACGGCCGCGGTTCGCTTCGTCTTCAGTTCGGTTTGCCGCGCCTGGATCGCCATCGTTTCCATGCCAAGCTTCTGCATCTCGACCATGTCCGGTTTCTCCTCATTTTGGCCGGAGAACTTGGCCGCGCTGCGCATGCCCATTTCCTCCATTTCGCGATCCTGGTCGATGCTCTGGGACAACAAAGTCAACTGATCCTTGATGAGCGGATCGATCTTCATGGCCAGCGCCTCTCGCACCTTGGCTTGTTCTTCCGGCGAGAGCTTCGCCGAATTCAGCACGGTGACGATGTTCACCAGCGACTCCGACGCGCCCATGAAGGAGTCGAATCCACCGAACATTCCCTTGTTACTTTCCAAGCGTTCAAGGACGCGCTCCAGCTTGGCCATCTGAAGGACCGGCGTGGACTTCTCGCCCAGCACTGATATGAGTTCGTTCAGAAACGCCTCGTCCACCTCCGTGGACTTTTGAAGCAGCGCCTTGCGGCCATTGAAGTACGCGGTCTGCTTGGTTTCGTCGACATTCATGTCGTCCGAGTTCTTCGCGGCTCGCGACCATCGACCCGAATTCAAATCGTCGACGCGGGACTGCTCCGTACGGATTTCCTCGTCCCATTTCTTCATGTAATCCTGGTGCATCGTCTTCAGCAGCGCCTTGCCGGAATCATCCAGCGCCAACTGGGTCGCGATCAAGTCGATGGCGGACTCGCCCATCGGCCCGCGGTTGGTGATGACGGTCTCTTGCTCGAATGACGGGTCCTCGGCATCGGCCGCGCGGGCGTTGATCCCGGAAGATTCTTCACCGGTCGAAGCGTCATCGCCGTCCTCAATGATGTCGAGGCTTTCATCGGTGATTTCCTGCCCGCCGATTTCATTGGAATTTTCAAACATAAATTGCAAATGGGGATTGCCTACCAGGGGCGACACGGATTTCAGTGCTTTGGTCGCTATTTCCTTCCGCTGTTTCATGCGCTCGGCCATTTTTTTCGCGTTGTCCCCATTGCCGGTGAAGTCCATCCATTTATGACTGGCGCGGGATTCGTCGATCTCCTTAATGCTCTGCTCCACGAACGCGTCGTCGGCCGCCTGCCACTGAAGGTAGGCGGCGCGAATCTGCTCGCGGGCCGCGTCGTCGAGCTTCTTCAGGCGCAGGGCCCTTTTGAACAGCACATTCGCGCCCGATGGATCGCTTGAAAGTTCGGGGTACGCCTTGGCCAGATACAAGGCGCGAAGTTTGCGCTTGGAGTCCCCCGTGAGCTGGCCGGCCAGCGCCTGGCACGTCTTGTTGTTGAACTCAGAAAGCTTTCTGCTCTTGGCCTTCATACGTTCGCCGGCCTTGGCCATGGCGCTTTGCGTGGTCTCCATCATTTGCTTCATCTTTTCCGGGTCCTTCATCATGTCCTCTTGCGAGACTTCGCCGAAGCCCGCCTTCTCCAGCTCGTCGAACATGTCCCGCATCATGCGCGTGCTGGCGACGCCTAGGTCCTTGATCGAGGCGGTCAGATTTTGCTCGTAGATGGCCAGCATCGGATCGATCGTCGCGAGTTCCTCGGGCGTCAGACCCATCTCCAGCGCGATGGCGGAGAGATCCACCGAGGGATATTGCGACATCAGACCTCGCAACATTCCGCCATTGGAACGAGTGCGACTGCGGGTGTCGCGGGCGCGCTGCACGGAGATGCGCCGCTCCTCGCCCATGAGCGTGACGACGCCATCGAAGAAACTGTCGTCGACCTCGGCGATTTGCTTGTTCACGCGGTCGTAGCTCTTGGTGAACTCCTCGATCTGCTCCTTCTTGGGCATGCCACCCTGCATCGCTTTCGTCTTGGTCAAGAAATGTTCGATCTCGTTCTCGCGCAGAAGGCGGAAGCGCTCGCGGTAGCCGTCGTGCAGGCCTTCGATGGCGACGCCCTGTTCCTTGGTCGGGTGGACATAAAGGTTCATGAGCTGCGAGAGCTCGACTGCGGACATGGGGTCGGGCACCTGCCCAGAAGTTCCCTGCGCGCGCGCGGGCGCGGCGAAGCAAAGGGCAGTCGCAAGAATTAGAACGAACGAAGCAAGACGATTACGTTTGATGAGAAATCGATGCATGCCCGCAAGCGTAGCGGAATGCGGCTCGGCGCCGAACATCGACACTGGACCAAGTATTCCAGAGTTTACAAGGCGCCCGCGGCGGCGTTATTGGCGATATTGCGCAAACTAGATTTTATGGATCCGATTGTGTAATCGTGCAGCCAGTCGCGCCCGTTGATAAGAATTCACTTCCCAACTTGTATCTCCCATTGAACACCAGCCGGCTCACTAAGCGGCGCAATATCCCTAGATGGCTTTATTCGCCACTCAAAGTCTTTTGGTATCTCGGGCAGCAACGTAATGTCATAAGTGCGTATGCGCTGAACACCGGGTTGAAACGTATCAAAACGTACAACAAGACTTGTTTGCTTGTCGATATACAAGACATCAGCGATCCCGCTATCAGATACTTCAGATTCGATTCGATACACATAGCAATCATGGCCGCGTTCTAGCGCGTCTGCCTTTCTCACACCGTCCTCTATTATATAACGAAATGCACGCGGAGGATCGGCATTTATACTGGGAGGATCGCCATATATATTGAGTTTGGCGTTCGGTGATACACCCACCCAATTTAAATGCGCCCATACCACCAAGCAATGCGTTGGGTACCAATACTTGACATTGCCAGTCCCGTTTATATACATCGGGTCGTATTCGAATATCGGTTGATTTTGCAAGAGCGGGCAGTATTCCTGCATACGACCATCAACAAGCGAATATGCCGCCACGAGTTTGCCATGCTGCACTATTTCAGATTTAAACTTGTTTTTTGCCATGAACGAAAGGTGCGTTATTGGTTCCATACCCGATTTCAGTTCAATGCCTTCCTCTAACGCAATCTGTTGAATCGTTGCGACAATCTTGATACATGTGGCATTGCGCAAGACAAATTCAACGCGTTTGCCAAGTTCGACTTGGCTCAAAGTTGTCTTTTGTTCTACGCATGCTGAAAAAGAATGAAATAGCAACACGGTCATACATAAGCGACGAACGACGCGATTTCTAACCATTGAAGCAATTCCTTACTGCCTATGAGGCAATGTTGATTTCAAATCATGCCCCCAAGAATGAATAGGCATTTGCTTTTCAGATGTCGCGGGTGAGTTCCCGACAAGTCCACTATGAAGAAGTGATCCTAACATTATCGCAATTACGCGGTGTTGAAATGTAAATACCTGGCTACACCGTTGCGCACTGACAATCTGTACGCCGAGGCAATCAAAATGGAATACTGCTTCTTTCATTGCGTCGACGCAAAGCTGATTTTGTGATATAAACTACAGAGTCGTATTGCCCTTACGCAAACAGAACGCTCCAAGGAATAACAAGCGGATAAATAATCGCGATGAGCAGGAATGGAATCACAATACCCCAGTGAATTTCTTT
>CAJACJ010000136.1 GCA_903938205.1 uncultured bacterium | reverse complement strand
CCCCGACAATGTGGTGTGGGAAGATATTTCAACAAACAGTGAGGATGCGTCTTTGATTCTGATTTGGAGCGATGGTCCAATTCTGTATTTGGCTTGTGTTGAGGACGATGATGAGGCGGAAAAACTCAGGCCACATTTCGACACACCTTAAATTCGCCCGTACATGCCGCCGCGAAATACTTAGACTGTCACCATGACTCGCACGGCTTGCATTACCACCCCAATTTATTATGTCAATGATCGCCCACACATTGGGCATATTTTCACGACCACATTGTGCGACGCATGGGCACGCGCAATGCGCATACAAAATTGCGATGTCTTTTTTCTAACGGGCACCGATGAGCATGGCGTCAAGGTTGAAAAATCCGCGGCCGAACACAACGTCACCCCGCAAGCCTGGGCCGATACAAATGCCTCGGAATTTCAGCGCGTTCTGTCTCTTTTTCAACTTACCAACACCGACTTCATTCGCACCACCGAACCTCGCCACGAACGCCAGGTGCAAGCATTTATAGAGCGCCTGCAAAAATCTGGCGCGTTATACAAGGGCTCATTTGAAGGCTGGTACGACGAAGGCCAAGAGGAATATCTCACCGAGACTCGCGCCAAGGAATGCGAATATAAAAGTTCCATCAGTGGCAAGCCACTCGTGCGCGCCAAGGAGGAGAATTGGTATTTCAAATTGAGCGCGTTCAGTGACCGTTTAAAGGCGCACTTTGAAAGCCAACCTAATTTTGTGCAGCCATCGGCGCGCATGAATGAAGTCATCGGTCGACTGCGTGAAGGTTTGCAAGATGTCCCAATGACGCGCACCAATTTCACGTGGGGCATTCCCATGCCAGGTGATCAAGGCCATGTGATCTATGTGTGGATTGATGCGTTGTTCAATTACATCACTGCGCTGGATTACACCGACGCCTCTGAAAAAAATCCGCGCGCGCGATATTGGCCCGCCGACTGGCATGTCATTGGAAAAGAAATCTTGTGGTTTCACGCGGTGATTTGGCCCGCCATGCTTATGGCGCTTGAATTGCCGCTGCCTAAAAATATCCACGCGCATAGTTTTTGGATTAGCGAAGGCAAGAAAATGAGCAAAAGCCTTGGCAATTTCATTGATCTTCCAACCATCGAAACATACATCGCTCGCTATGGTCTTGACGCGTGGCGTTGGTTCATGCTGACGCGAGGTCCCATTGACGCAACCGACGCGGATTTCCGCGCCGTTGCATTTCATGAGACGTACACCTCGGATCTTGTGAATACGGTTGGCAATTGTTCCAGTCGCGTGACGGCCATGATCGTTAAAACATTCAACGGCGAAATGCCAGCTGACATTGAGAACGGTGGCACGTGGCCCGCTCGCTGCCAACAAGCGGTCACTGATTGGCAAAAACATTTTGCGCAATTTCAATTAGCCGACGCCGCTGAAGATGCCATGAAATTGTTGCGCGATGTTGATTTGTTCATCAATCAAACTGAGCCATTCAAATTGGCCAAGGACCCGGGGCAACGCGAGCGCGTGGCCTCCATTCTTGCGCAGTGTTTGGAAAGTGTTCGTATTGCATTGCTGCTGCTTGAACCATTCTTGCCGCAGAAAATGTCTGAATTTTCCACATTGCTCGGCATGCCATCGGATGCGCCTTGGAATATTCGTACGCAGTGGGGCTACTTAAAGCCAGGTTCGAGCATTACCAAAGTGGCGCTCTATCCACGCGTAGAAATTGCCAAAGCGTAATTGTTAGAACGTTCATGTTGAGAGGGCGCACGACATGGGTGCGCCACAGCAAAGTACAAATAAAAACGAGCCTAAAAATCAAGCAGACGGGCCTAGTTTTCTAGACCCGCCTGCTCAAAAAAGGGCGTGGACGAGGCAAACTTCGTCTTTACAGACGTCGCCGCCTCCCACAAATCATCCCGCCGCCACCGAGCATGGCCAGCACTGACAGTGCTCCGGGCGCGGGAATGAATCGCATATCTAGCGAGACGGCATCAAGCGAAGTGTTGGCGCCGGTGCTAGAAAAGTTCACTTGCCACTGCGTAGCGGCAATTAGGTTTGGTTGGAAATTCCAAGTGAAGGCAAGCGTTTGCACGCGACCACCCATTGGAAATAATTCATCGGATCGAACAGCTGAAACGCTTGGATTGACTCGAATCATGCTTCCGAAATTATCCATAAGCGTAAGCGTGACGCTTTGCATGTTGATGACTGTTCCAGCAGCGGAAATATTCAAGACCACTTCCAGTGGATTGCGCGGCGCGGCAGTCATGCCACCAAGCATGGAAACAAAGAGTGGACCTGTTGTGCCATAAATATTCTTTGTGCCTGTCAAAACGGCGCCTGTTCCAAAATTAATCAGAGCGCCAAGATTGTTGCTGTTGGGAGCGTCAGGAAGATTCGAACCGCCATACGCGGATGTGAAATTTTCCCATCCCATGTATTCGGTGTCGGCGGTGCCGCGCCAAGCTGGAATGAGCGGATTGACAAAGCCGGCATTCGCAACAAAAGTCACAGCCCCAATGGCAAATATTGAAACAGAACAAATTTTCATGATTTCCTTTTTCCTCAACCTCGACTTAAAGTGAAACAAATTACTGCAACAATGCAGCATTGACTATTCCGCACAAGAAGCAATTGCGGTTGCACAATTTGTCGTCAAATTCAATAAATAAAAGGAGTTAGGCGAGTTGCCTAGCTCTAAAAAACGCAGTTATAGGGCGATTGTCAAGGTTTTTCGCCTATCCATGTGGGTGAACACATCTGTCGAGGCACAATTCCTTTGGCCAATTTGGAGGCACTTTCCTATGAATTCTGCGTGCAAGCCCCAAGCTAAATCAACCCGCCCTTAATAGGACTTGGCAAACAGCACTCGTCGCTCGGCTGGCTTGCCCGTCAAAATGCATGGACCCGGATCCTTCTCATTGTCCATAGGCACAACGCGAACCGTGACACCCAATTCGTTTTTCAACTTGGCCTCCGCGTCCGCATCCATGGCAAAGCGACAACTGGCAAAGCCACCATGAATTTCCGTTGGCGAATTTTCGCTTTCGGCGGTCTTGGGTGTGAAGAACTCGCGAAACTCTTTGGGGTCATCAATGATCTTGGTGTTGGCGTCGCGAAACGCCTTGGCCTTGGCCAACATGCCCGACTGAATTTCTTCAAGCAACTTCACGGCGCCGGCTACTAAAGCGTCTGGCGAAATACTTTCCTTCTCCTTCACGCCGCGGTCGCGCCGCGACATGCTCACAACGCCCTGCTCCAAATCGCGCGGACCAACTTCTATGCGCACTGGCGCGCCCTTCTTCACCCAACTCCACATCTTGTCACCGCCGCGCAAATCACGCGTGTCAACCTCCACCTCAATGGTGCGACCGGCGTATGAAATTTCACTTAGGCGAGCGGCCAATTTATGGCATGCCTCTAGAACTGCGGCTTGGGTTTCAGGTTTGGGCGTAATCGGAAGAATGACAAAATGAGTCGGCGCAAGTCGGGGTGGAACAATCAAACCATCGTCATCGGCGTGGGTCATAATGAGTCCGCCAACAAGACGCGTGCTCACGCCCCAACTTGTTGTCCACGCATGTTGCAGTTGGCCGGCCTGATCCAAGAATTTAATTTCGCTGGCTTTTGCAAAGTTTTGCCCCAGAAAATGGCTGGTTCCTGCTTGCAATGCTTTGCGATCTTGCATCATGGATTCGATGGAAAAAGTATCTACGGCGCCTGGAAAACGTTCGCCGTCTGTCTTGCGTCCCTTGATCACTGGCATAGCCATCCAGTTCTCCGCAAAGTCGGCGTACACCTCCAGCATCTTCATTGTTTCCTCGCGCGCTTCTGCCTCTGTTGCGTGCGCGGTGTGACCCTCTTGCCATAAAAATTCCGTAGTGCGCAAGAACAGGCGCGTGCGCATTTCCCAACGCACAACATTGGCCCACTGATTAATCAGTAAAGGAAGATCGCGGTAACTCTCCACCCACTTTGAAAAGCTCGCGCCAATAATTGTTTCACTTGTTGG
>CAJACJ010000135.1 GCA_903938205.1 uncultured bacterium | reverse complement strand
TGAGCAAATGGTGAAGATGGCCAGCACCAATGTGGCGAAGAACTTTGACCTGTATCCCCGCAAAGGCGCGATTGCCGTTGGCAGCGACGCCGATTTGGTGATTTTTGACCCCGCCTACCGCGGTGTGATTAGCGCCAAAACACAGGCAATGAACGTGGATTACAGCGCCTTTGAGGGCTGGAAGATTCAGGGTCGCCCAAGCGTGGTCACTGTGCGCGGGGAAATTGCCGTGCGCGACGGAAAATTCGTCGGCTCACAAAATCGTGGGCAATTCTTGCAGCGCAAGCCCAGCCACTTTTAAACAGCGCGCATGAAGGTCAATCGCGGTCGCTTGATTGGCTCCACTGAACAATAAATTGCCTCAATACGCGACCGCGCTATTGCCGATACATAAGAACTTTATGAGCAATCAATCAAATGAATCGGCCTTTGCCATGACTGGCATTGAAGACTCACGCCTGTACAACACAGACCTTGCGCCAGTTTCGCTGTCACAGCGCAAATGGGGAATGTGGAGCATTGCCGCGCTGTGGATTTCCATGGCGGCGTGCGTGCCAACCTACATGCTTGCGTCGTCGCTGATTGAAGGCGGCATGAATTGGTCGCAGGCCATCTTCACGGTGTTCCTTGGAAATTTAATCGTTGTGATTCCTATGGTGCTCAACGCGCACGCGGGAACAAAATATGGAATTCCATTTCCAGTTTTTTGCCGCGCGTCATTTGGAATTCTTGGCGCCAATATTCCGGCGCTCATGCGCGCCGTTGTGGCGTGCGGATGGTTTGGCATTCAAACGTGGATTGGTGGCGAGGCCATCTTTAAAATAAGTTCAACTTTTTTCCCATCACTTGTTGACCCAACATGGGCGACCGCCTTGGGTATCACCTTGCCGCAATTTGCGTGCTTCATGTTGTTCTGGTTCATCAATATGTATGTTGTTTACCGAGGAATTGACTCAATTCGCATTTTGCTGCAAATCAAAGCGCCGCTGTTGATCATTCTTGGAATTGCATTGTTGTGGTGGGCTTATGACGCAGCTGGTGGCTTTGGCCCCATCTTGGCGCAGCCCTCCGCATTCGCACCGGGCCAACCCAAAGATGGACAATTTTATTCCTTCTTCTTTCCCGCGCTCACAGGCATGATTGGATTTTGGGCCACGCTGTCGCTGAACATTCCAGACTTCTCGCGCTACGCGCACACACAACGTGATCAAGTGGTGGGACAATTCGCGGGTTTGCCACTCACCATGGCGCTGTACGCGTTCATTGGAGTGGCCGTGACAAGCGCCACTACAATTATTTACGGAAAAGCCATTTGGGATCCGGTCAATGTGTTGATGCAATTCAAGAACCCAGTTGTATTGATTGTTGCGATGATCGCGCTGTGTATTGCAACGCTGGCCACCAACTTGGCCGCGAATGTGGTCAGCCCCGCGAATGATTTTGCCAACCTTGCGCCGCGCAAAATTTCTTTTCGCACTGGCGGTTTGATCACAGGCGTGATTGGCATTCTCATGATGCCGTGGAAACTCATCGCCGATCCATCGGGCTACATCTTTGTGTGGCTGGTTGGATACAGCGCGCTACTTGGACCCATCGGCGGCATTCTGATTTGTGATTACTTTGTCATTCGACGCACAAAGTTGAACTTGCAAGACCTGTACCAACACCACGGTCAATACCGCTATCACGGGGGTTTCAGCGTGACGGCCATTCTTGCGCTGACAGGTGGAATTGCCCCAAATATTCCAGGATTCCTTGGCACGATCAAGGTGCTCGACGCGGCAACCGTTGGCCCATTTTGGATGCACTTGTACAACTATTCATGGTTCGTGGGCTTTGGGGTTGCGTTCGCGGTCTATGGCGTGCTGCGCGCCATCAAACCGCTGCACAACCACAGCACGTCAATGACTCGCTGACATGATTTCCTCAACACGCTTTGAGTAACTATGCTTGAACTGTGACCACACTTTCCAACATCAACACACAACACAAAATGCAACTTCCACCATTCGCCTACACGCCAAAGCCATACACCGGTCCCTCGCCTGAAGAAGTGCTTGCAATGCGCAAGCAAAATTTATCGCCGGCTATTTTTCACTACTACAAAAACCCAATCATGATTGTCGAGGGCAAGGCGCAATACTTGTTCGACAACAACGGCCGCCGCTACTTGGATTGCATTGGCGGAATTGTCACGGTGAGTGTTGGTCATTGCCATCCTGAAGTGACCAAGG
>CAJACJ010000134.1 GCA_903938205.1 uncultured bacterium | reverse complement strand
GCCGCATGCGCGCAAGCTGTGCATGTGCTTGAGGAAAAAATTGGAGCAGACCGCGTTGAAGTTGGCGTGCTTGGGACAAAATTGTCAACGCAACTTGCAATCGAATGCGGTCTTGCGCCTGCATGGAGAGTTCCTATCCCTTGCGGAAATTTGCGACTGGCCGAGCCAGCGTTGTCGCGGGTTTTGAATCACTCAACGCCCAGCGTTGTATTAGCTTGGGGAGCGCGAGCGGCGCAGTTGGTTTCGCGCACAATTCGCGACACTCCTTTGGTGGTGGTCATGGACGCTCCGTTTGAATCCAAGAGTGTGATTCATGCTGAATTAGCGGAGGTTTTGTGCCTTGGCGATTTGATGGCAGACCACGCATGCGCTTTGGGTTGGCTTCCAATTCGAATTCGCACGGTCTTGCCAGCGATGCCATCGTGGCAGCAAGATCCATCGCATGATCGCAATTCCTTGCGCAGGCAATGGGGTGCAACCGAGCAGGATTTTGTCATGGGCGTGTTGCCAGTCTCCGCAGGTCGCGCGGATGCATTGTTCGCGTTTCATGCCATGGGTCGGTTTGTATTTGCGGGGCACGGCGCGCATTTGGTTCTTGATCCGAACCTTGGCAACGCAAGTGGTGTTCGTTCCATCGCGCGCAAACTTGATTTGAATGCAAGAGTGCATTTTGATTCAGCTCTGTCATGCCCCTGGAAATTATGTTCGGCAATTGACGTCTGGATTTCTTTGCGCGACGCACATGTTGATGAAACCTCCATGCACCACAGTTGCGCGGCTGCGCTTGGGTCGCCCCTTGTGGCGCAAAGCGGTAGTTTTGCCGCGGCCTGCATTGAACATCAAGTGGACGGAATTGTTGCTGGAGAAGGGGTCAATGCGTTGGCGTTTGAAATACTTCAACTTGCCAAAAACCCCACACGAATTGATGAAATGGTGACTTCAGGGCGCGTGAAATACGGGGCAAAAAATGTCCGCGATGGATTCGCGCTTGCGATTCAGGAATGCGTGGGGCGCGTGTGCCCCGAGGTATTTGCGGTTCGTGAATCCTCGAATCTTTTTCCGGCGGATACAAAATTCGCAGCGGCCTCGACATAAAGCGATTTCAATAAGTTGGGCGGCAGATGTTGCCCGCGTAGGCGCGGGGCATCGAGCGCGGTAAAGCGTTGCGGATCCACCATTGCAAGATCAGGATCCGCGATTGGGCTTTCGCCATCGAAGTCGCTTTCCCACATTGTTCGCAATGCCCAATAGCGACTGGCGTAGAGATCAAATGCGTCTTCCGGTCGGCTCGCTTTGGCGGCCATTTCACTTTTGGCGTCGCCCGCGGACATGTGTTCGTCCGTGGTGACAATGTCGCTTCCAAAAAGAATTCGTCCGCGGAAGCGCTCTAGAAAAGTTTGCACCGCGCCTTGCGGATGTTTGGAAATTTCTCGCAGCATCCATTTGGTGGCGCTTGTGTCCAAAAATAAATTTGGGTGGCGATCAAGAATTCCAGCGAGAAAATGCAGGTCTTCGGGCCAGCCACCCATGTGAGCCGCCAGCCATGGCGAGGTAAAACGATCAAGCAATCTTTCAAGTGGAAGATATTGCTCAGACTTTGTTCCGTATAGCGCGGCATCGCTGTAGCGGGTTTGAAACCAGGTGTCGGGGTCCGCGATATGCACCATGAGCGACATTCCCAAACTGCTTGCCAATTCCATGGCGGCTACTCGCAGCGGCGCATCCAATTGAAACATCGTCGCATCTCCAGCTTCAATCGCATAATCAACGCTGCGCGGCGCCGCCCAAATTTTGCAAAGACGCGATCCAAGTTCATGATATTTTTCAATGCGTTCAAGAAAGCCCGCGCCCAACGAATGCTTGCGATCTTTGGAAGCGAAATCTGGAACTGCGATCAAGCGAAGCCGATCTCCAAGTTCAGCCCGCACCACGGGCACTTGTTCCAAATAGGTCATGGACCAAATCGAACCAATGCCATACAAGTCCATCGCTTCACGAAGAATTTTGCAGGCGTGCGCGCCGTTCACGTGCGAATGAGCGTCTGTGATGGCGAATGGCAGAGTCGCCAATTGCTTAGAAAGCGCACGATAATCCCATCCAAATCGATTGGATGGATTCACGTTGTGTTGCGACTGGATGGGTGTTGAATGCGTCACGCGATAAATCCTAGCGCGTGTTTCAATTTCAAGACAAGAATTAGCGAGCGCGGCGGGGACGTGCTTTACTTCGAGTCGCCAAGCGAGCGCCCTCGGCTTTTGTTTTTGGAGTTTGTGTCACTCGTTTTTTAATCACGCTACTTGTTGTCGCTTTTGGCAAGACCGCATTTCGACCCGCGTGATGAATGCATCCAATATAAACTTCGTGATCCGCTTCAATATCAAAGTGGCGAACGATTTCACAATCAAACCAAGCTGTTGCACGCAGCGGTACTGGCGCACCGGATGGCGTCTTCATGCAAGGAATTGAAATCATTGGGTCTTGCGTGTGTTCCGGAATTTGGCGGAAGAGACGCGTGCATACTGGATCATTCGCGGCGATCAAACATAATGCAAAGCCTCTTGAATCGCGGATGATTGGACTCAGTGGTTGACCTTTTTCAATCGCAATGACAAGCATGGGTGGTTGCGATGCGACTTGTTGCACCCAGCGCACAAGTGCTCCGCCGCGCATGTCGCCAAATGCGCCAGTTAAAAGAAAAACTCCACTGGGAATTTGATCTAAAAGATCACTAATGCCAGAACGTTCAATTGGGGTCCAATCGCTTCTTGGTGCCATTGCACACACAATATCCCGAAATAAATCAATATCTAGTTTAAATCCATAATTTACAAGTATTTATATAAATATGGGACGCATTCTGGTGGGGATTAAAATTGTTCTAAGACCGAAAATTTAAAGATTTTTCACCATAAGTGGGGCAAAGTGTTGCAAAGTGGGGAAATGATGTTAATCTATCGACACAGGTGCACCATGCTCTTTCTAGGCGAATTCGAACATTCTCTCGATGCGAAACAGCGACTGGCTATTCCATCGGAACTGCGCAATTGCTTGCCCAACGAGGGCACCGATGCGGTGTTTGTTTCAGCGCCCGGACCAAACGGATTTCTGTGGTTGTGGCCAGAAAAAACATTCGCGGATTTATCCAACGCTCTCGGCGGTTCATTGTTGGGCGACGAGGGAGTTCAGAATTTCGAGCGGTTGATCTTCAGTCAGTCTTCGCGTTGTCCACTGGACAAAGCGGGGCGCGTGCGCGTTCCGGATCGAATGCTGGCTCGCTACGGATTATCGGGAAATGTAATGATTCTTGGTGTTCGAGATCATTTGGAACTGTGCACCAGCGACAAGTGGAAGGAAGAACGTGAATTACTTGAGCCCGCCGCCGCGGAT
>CAJACJ010000133.1 GCA_903938205.1 uncultured bacterium | reverse complement strand
TTGCGACTATCCACTTCTTGAAACACGCGATTTGCAAAGTTTGCTTCACGCACGCAGTCCCGATGCAGACGCGGTGGCGTTCATAGATGAACATAAAAATGAAATCGAACCCATGATCGCGTTGTGGGAACCGTCAGCGCAAACTCAATTTCTTGCGGCGTTCGCGCGAGGCGAGTTCAGTCCGCGGCGCAATTTGCGCTCGTGCAAACTCAAAATGATCCAGCCACGCGATCACTCCATTTTGAGCAATCGCAACACGCCGTCATGACATTGTTTCAGCGGCGCGATTTTACGCCCGCCATAAAATGTCCACTGCGGCCGCCTTCTTTTTCAAGCATGCGCAATCCTTGAATAGTCATTGCGCGGTCAATGGACTTGCCCATATCAATCACAGTCAGTGCCGCGATCGCCACCGCCAATAGCGCTTCCATTTCAACACCGGTCTTTGCGGTCACTTTCGCCTCTGACCATATATAGACATGGTCGCGGCGTAATTCCGCGCGCACTTGAATGGAGTCAAGTGGAAGCGAGTGGCACAGCGGAATCAACTCATCGGTGCGCTTGGCCGCTTGAATGCCGGCAAGTCGCGCCACGTCCAAAACATTGCCTTTGGCAAGCGAATTCTTGCGGATGCGATTTGCAAGCTCGGCGGAAATTATCACGCGCGCCTCGGCAACTGCGCGACGAGCGGTCACGGCTTTCTGGCCAACGTCAACCATGGCGGCGCGGCCGCGCGCGTCCACATGAGTCAGCATTTGGTGTGCGGCGGCACGTGCATTGACTTTGCTGCGAACACCGCCAAGTTGCAGTGCGCCTGATTTCTTCGTGGCACGTGCCTGGACCGCCACGCGCTTCATTGCGTTTGATTTCTTCGCCACGCTAGTTGTAGATCTTTTCTTCTTCGCCATTTGTAAATCTCCTAATGCATCCACGCGTAAAAGTTGTGCGCTCCAACAGTCTGTTCGCCAGGCGCAACTTCAATAAATCCCACGCTTGAAGCGGCCGCGGCAATGTCGCCCGAGCCCTTGCCCGAAAGCAAATACAACTCGCTGTGACCGCTTGCGTTTACGCGCTCGCCCACAAGGCGATACCACCACATGGGCAGCGTTGCATTGTCGGCATTGTCTACGGCGCGCGTGTGCGCCGCAAAATGTTGCGAGGAAAGACCTGCAAGCGCTCCAAGCATTTCTATTCCAAGCCGCCGCGCGGTCACCATGACAGAAACTGGATTTCCGGGCAATCCCAAAATCATGCGTGCCGCCAGTGCGTCCGTCGCTGGTCGCACCGCTGCAAGCATTGGCCGTCCTGGTCGCTGCGGAAGTTTGTGAAAGATTGTTCGCGCGCCCAATCGCGTAGCAACTTGCGGCACAAAATCTTTATGTCCCATTGAAACTCCGCCCGTCAAAATCACCGCGTCCGCAACTTCCATCGCGCTCGCCAGAGTTTCCGCAAGCGAGTCCGCATCATCACGCGCATGCGTGCGCGAAACAATTTCAATCCATGGTCGCGCGCCAAGCAGCGACTCAAGCACGGGTCCATTGCTGTCGCGAACTTGCCATGGTTGCGCTTGCTCGTGCGCGCCAACAAGTTCATCGCCTGTAGTCACCAACGCAACGCGCACGCGCCTACGCACAACAACGTGCGAGACTCCAAATGAAGCCAGCGCTCCAATAGTCGCCGCGCCAATCAACACGCCAGCGCACGCAATCTCATCGCCGCATTTTGCGTTCTCGCCGCGGCGGCGAATATTCGCACCGGTCTTGATCGCGCCGGCTTCGATCATCAATCGCACGCCGCCATTGTTCACGACAACATCTTCGTGACGCACCACCACCTCCGCGCCCATAGGAATTGGCGCGCCGGTGACAATGCGAACAGCGTGGCCCGCGCGCATCGCTATGGGCGCGTGCCCAATCATGGCTTCGCACATGTCCACACTTTCTTCAGACATCTTCGCAGCGCCAATGTTCGCGTCCGTGATGTTGCTCAACGCGGTCACGGGCAATCCATTCTCGCCCGCCATCGCAAACAAATCCACCATACGCAATGCAAATCCATCCATCGCACTCACATCAAGCGCGGGACTGTCGCGATCCGCGTGAATCACTTGCGCCAATACGCGGCCATTGCATTGCGCCAGTGGTATTATTTCCGTTGCCACCACTTGCACTTGCACGCGCACGGCATCAATCGCTTCACGAGGCGAACTTGGTTGTTGAATTTCAGTCATTTTTACGATTGGATTCATGTTTCTGCGCATTTGCGGCAAGTTCGTAGTGAACTTCATTCAAATGAGACTGCAATGATACGCTTTATAAATGACAATTCGCGTTCTTATTTTCGGTGCGCTTGCGCGTGAAGTGTCATGCAAAGAAATCACAATTGATGTGACCGCGCCCGCCACAGTGCGCGATATCAACCAGGCACTCGCCGCGAAACATCCTTCCAAAGCCGCATTTTTTCAATCAGCGCGCCTGGCTGTCAATCACGCTTTCGCAAAGCCAGACGCGCCCGTGCAACCCACCGACGAAGTTGCGCTGATTGAATTGGTTGGTGGCGGATGAGCGTTCTTGTTTGCATTTCTCATGGCGCGCTTGCAAATAAACACTTCTCGAATGTTTTGAACCCGGCGCCTGACATTCAACAAGTTGGCGCCACCGTTGTGTTTGAAGGAATCGTCCGCACCGATGAAGCGGGCCGCGCAATCCGCGCGCTGTCATACGAAGCCTACGAACCTATGGCAACCAACTCTCTGACCGAGTTGGCGCGCGACATTCTTTCCAAGCACGCGCTCATCGCCATCACGGTTGAACACAGTCGCGGTGAAGTCGCGGTAGGGGAGCGATCGTTCCGCCTCATTATTGATTCTGCGCATCGCAAAGAAGCGCTTGCCGCCATGGATGAATTCATCGACCGCATGAAGCGCGATGTGCCCATTTGGAAATCGCCGATTTATATTTAATTTAGTTAGAAATCAACCACCAACCGCGGACATAGGCCGCTCTGGTTGCACAAACTGCGGCGACGCAATGTTGTGTCCCGCAAGTTTGGTCCACGTCACATCAATTAAAAAGTTCGCCAACTCCGCGTCGCTTGCGCCACCGCGCAGCAAGGTCATAACGCTCCATTCCTTCGTGCTAAACAAGCACGGGCGCACATTTCCATCCGCAGTTAAGCGCAATCTGCTGCACGCGCCGCAAAACGGATTACTCACCGGCGCGATAAAACCAATGCGCCCCGGCGCGCCATCGGTAAATCGATACGTGCGCGCGGTGCTGTGCGCATCATCCATATTGGTGGGCGTCAACGCGAATTCCGCCTCAATCGCTTCGCGCGTTTCCTGCGCAGTCACCATCAGCGAGCGGTCCCACGCGTGCGCGGAATCCAGCGGCATGTATTCAATAAAGCGCATCTCCACGCCAAAGCGCCGCGCCAAGCGCGCCAACTCCACAGCCTCGTCGTCGTTTTGGCCGCGCACCAACACCGCGTTCAACTTCAACGGAGTTAACCCTTCGGCCAGGCACATTTCAATTCCCGCAATCACATCTTCGGGCGTCACGGTGGAGCGCGTCACGCGGGCAAAGCGATCTGCCCGCACCGAGTCAATACTGATGGTCATGCGATCCAGTCCCGCGCGCTTCCACGCGGAAAGTTTTTCGCGCGTCAATAGCGACCCATTGCTGATCATGGCAATCTCCATATCCGTAGCGGCGCGAATGCCAGAAATAATGTCCGTCAAATGCGGATGCAGAGTGGGTTCGCCGCCCGTCAGGCGAATTTTGCGCACGCCCAACGACTGCGCCACACGCGCCATGCGAATAATTTCACCAGGCGTGAGCATATTTTCGCGCGGCTGAAATTGCACATCGGGTTCCATGCAGTACACGCAGCGAAAATTGCAGCGATCCGTAATGCTGATGCGCAAATCCAAAATCGTTCGTCCGTGCGAATCCATCATGCGTCCGCCCGCGCGAATATGCGCCGGCGCCGCTGGCAACTTCTCCGGAGTCGCACCCAGACCTCGCTTTGTTGCCGCGTTTCTGGCCACACCCTCAACCGCGCGAAATTGCGGCAATGACAGCGCTATCACATCGCCAGCTAATTCAGGTTCTCGCACATCAAATTGCATTGCAATTCAAGGCTAACACATTGCACGCAATTTCAATACACACAAAAACACCGTGGCGCTTTCAAGGCAACCACGGTGTTCGTTCTATCGTTCAAATCGCGGATCAAAACTCTTTGAATCCGCATTCGCAGTACTACTCAGTCGATTTTCTTCCAGTGATCCGTGAACGCGCCAGTTCTTGTGGCAATCATGCCGTTCTTGCTAATCGACAACGTCGGCTCGTCACTTGAAATTAAATTCGCATCTACTGCCTTGTAAATCGCACGCGGCGGTGAAACTCTCCTGATCACTTCAAGCCCCCAAGCTTCAAACCTTGGGGGTTTTTTGTATCACCCCAACTCCTGTTGGCGTGCGTGTTGAATGAAAAATCGGTTGATGTGGCCGCCGCTCACGCAAAATACTTTTTGTAAATGTGCCGTTTGCATTGCGTAAAGGCACATTCTCAAGTTATTTAGTAAATCTTTCATATTGCTTGATCAAGGCCCCCTGTTTTTTACGTTTACATCTATGGAAGCAGAGTTATTTTCACGGGACCTATCGTGAACTGAATCCAAAGTTTGCAATCGATTGCACCCGCAGTGAGAACTGCCAACGCAAATCGACTCACTTTGCTGGCAGCGATTACAAACGCAGTGTGGACTGCGGCTGAATCACTGCCCGACTCGCTTTGCTCACGTTGAGCAACACGTTTATTACAACGCTTGCAGGCGTTTCTGCCGTTTGGAATTACCGCCATTTCAATATGGTTTGGTGATTATTTAAGTCTTACGACTCAAGGAGTTTCACATGCGTACTCAAACTTTCAGATGCCTCAATGACAGCAAGGAACTTACAATGAAAAAGAACTCACACGCCCTCTTAACCATCGGCGCCTGCGCCGCGAGCGCCATGCTTGCCTCGGTCGCTTCGGCGGCCATCGGCACCTACTCCCAGTTTTCGCTCTGGGGCCAAGACGTCGTAGCCTCGGGTTCATCGGTGGGCACCGAAACCTTCAACTCATACGGCACCAGCTATTACGCTTCTCCGCTGACGGGAAGTGTTGGCGGCATCAATTGGTCCGCCACTGCGATCGGAGGTATCTTCTGTAGTACGGGATATTTCTCCACGAACAACCCTGTTACCGCAACATTCACATTTGCTCCCGGAGTGATGGCCGTGGGCGCAAACATCTTCGGCACCGACTCTAATTTCAACATCGTCGCGGCCAGGATCACGGTGACCCTTGCGGATGGGTCCTCCTACATCGCATCAACGAGTGGCGTGACAGACTTCGTCGGATTCATCTCCAACGGCGCTGCTATCTCCAGCCTGACCATGGCTGCAGCCGGCTCCGGCAACGTCTATGTCACCGCGGACAACATGTACTTTGGTGTCGTTCCCGCTCCGGGTTCGGTGGCACTCCTCGCCTGCGCCGGCCTCAGCGCCACCCGCCGCCGACGCAACTGACCACACTTACACGACCCCCATTGGCTTCGGCCAGTACAAACTCCCACGCTCCCGCGGTGCCCAAGCACCTCGGGAGCGTGTGTCATTCCCAATAGCCCTCCATACCGCTCC
>CAJACJ010000132.1 GCA_903938205.1 uncultured bacterium | reverse complement strand
CCCCCCCCTTTTCAAGCAGAAGACGGCATACGAGATGCGCATTAGTGACTGGAGTTCAGACGTGTGCTCTTCCGATCTCATGAGCAAAAAAATGTTGCAGGGCCGAATGCAAGGTGAACGTCGCAGTCGCCGCCGCGGACAAGGCATGGACTTCGCGGATTTCCGTCCCTACGCGGCCGGTGATGATTTACGATTTGTCGATTGGAATATTTACGGTCGACTTGATCGTCTCTTCCTGAAGATGTTTTTGGAGGAGGAGGATCTTGGTTTGGTGATCGCCATTGACGGCAGCGCCAGCATGGATTCTGGAACGCCACATAAATTTGATGTCGCGCGCCGCATCGCCATGGCGCTGGGTTATGTTGGATTGGTCAATCAACACCGCGTCACGTTTGCGTTGCTGCAAGACGGCTACGCCAATAGTCTCAGTGGATTGCGTGGTCGACGCCGAACCGCCGACGCGGCGAGTTGGTTAATTGCCCAAAAAGCAGCTGGAACAAGTGGTTTTGACAGCGCGTGTCGCGCCTTGGCATCGGCGCGCCTGGGGCGAGGCATGGTGATTGTCATCAGCGATTACTTGCTGCGTGAGGGATATGAAAATGGTTTGCGCGCCTTGGCCGCGCGTGGTTGGGACGTGTTCGCGCTTCAAATTCTGTCGCCACAAGAAATGGATCCACGAGCGGGCGATCAAAGCCCTGATGTGCGTTTGGTTGACAGTGAAAATAAAAGCGAAGTGGAGATCACGCTCACCTCATCTGTCGTACGCGAGCAGAAGCGGCGCTTGGAAAGTTTCAATGCAACTTTGCGCGAGACCTGTCTGAAATTAGGTGTGCGTCAAATGACCATCGACACCGCGGTTGATTATCAAAAATTTTTACTTGAGTCATTGCGCAGACAGGGGCTTCTCAAATGACGCTGCTGACTCCCATGATGGGTTTGATCGCGGCGTTGATTGTTGTGCCGTTATTGGTGGCGTTGTACATGCTGAAATTGCGCCGCACGCGCCGCGATATTTCAAGCACGCTCTTATGGAAATCGCAAACAGAGGATGTGCGCGCAAATGCGCTCATGCAACGGTTACGACTTTCGCCTCTTTTTCTGCTGCAATGCTTGCTTTTACTGTTGCTTGCGGTCGCGCTTATGCAACCTGTTCTCAATGGTTGGACTCGCCCAAGCGGTCGTGTGGTGTTGTTGATCGACCAATCCGCCAGCATGCAAACGCTTGACGCACCCGGCACAACAACGCGCTTGGATGAGGCAAAACGGTTGGCTATCGCGCAAACTGAATCGTGGCAGGGCGGTGGCCTCTTCGCGGCAAGTCCGCCAGAAGTTATGGTGATTGCCTTTGCGCAGGAAGCATCAGTGCGCATTCCATTTACCACCAATCCCACGCGAATTCGCGAAGCCATTCAAGCCATTGAATCAACCGATCAAACCACCCAGATTGCGCCAGCGATTGCGCTGGCCCGCGCATTTTCAACTGAGCAGGTCAGCGAGATCGCGTCGGAAAAAAATCAAACAATTGAATCGCCACTTGCCATGCAATTGATCAGTGACGGCAATTGTCCAGACCTTGCGCAGTTGGCTTTGCGCAAAAATGAAACACTTTCCTGGATTCGCTGCGGAAGTCCGGCCACCATGAACCAAGGACTTTCGGCCGCGGGCGCGGAGCGGCGCAATGATGATCCAACATTGGTCAGCGCTTTCGTGGCCCTACGAAATGACTCGGAAATGCCTGCAAATCGTGAAGTTCAAGTGCGAAGCAATGGCACTCTGATTGCAAGTTCCCCTGAACCAATCACCATTGCAGCCGCCACAGGTAAAGGCGCCTTGCGCATGCCTGGCGCGCAAAAACTTTCGTTCACGCCATTCGCGCTCGCCAACTCCGGCGTGCTCAGCGTGTCCTTGATTCCAGAGGACGCGTTCACAACAGATGATCACGCCGTGATCGCCTTTCAAGATCAACAGGCAGTTCGCATTCTATTGACTGGTAGTGATGCCGCGGTGGAATCTTTGGTTGAAAGTTTGCCAGGCGTCCTTGTGCAGCAAATTTCTTG
>CAJACJ010000131.1 GCA_903938205.1 uncultured bacterium | reverse complement strand
GCGGCGTCATTGAGCACTACTACGACAAGCGGCTTCTTCCAACATACGACGTGTTTGACGAGGATCGATATTTTTCGCCTGGCGAGAAAACAATGGTGATTGAGCACGGCGGCGAAAAATTTGGTTTGCTGATTTGCGAGGACATTTGGGGCGCGGATGATGTGGCCACATCGCGTCACTATGAGATTGATCCCGTGGCGGAAACCGTGAAGGCGGGAGCCACGGCATTGTTGGTTTCAAGCGCGAGTCCGTTTGTCCTTGGAAAGCGCGCACGTCAACACGCACGCTTGTGCCAACTGGCCAAAAGATTTGCCGTTCCAATATTCTCTTGTCAACAAGTTGGCGCCAATGACGATTTAGTTTTTGACGGGGGCAGCGTTGGCGTGTCGAGCGCGGGCGCTATGACGCACATGGGAAAATTATTTCAATCCGACGTGATCACGATTGATCTCAGCGATGCCAGCGCGCGTACAAGTAGTGGGGACTCCACCGCGCAAATCACATCTGTTGCAAAAGCGTTCATACTTGCGCAGCCCTGCGCCGAAAGCGACCTCATGAGCGCGATAGTGTGCGGAATTGCCGGCTATTTCGCTAAAACCAAGCACTCCAAGGCCACCATTGGATTGTCAGGCGGCATTGACTCCGCGCTTGTGGCCACGCTGGCCACGCTGGCTTTGGGCGCGCAAAATATAACGGGCATCATGATGCCATCAAAATATTCCAGCGAAGGCAGCGTGGCGGACGCCAAAGAATTGGCGAGACGCTTGAAGTTGGGGCGCTTACTCACGCTGCCCATTGATCAAGCCCACGAATTGATGTCGCAAAAATTGCGTGCGGGTCTTAGCGCGTTTGAAGGCTTGGCCGACGAAAATCTTCAGAGCCGATTGCGCGGACTCACGTCCATGTCGGTGAGCAACGCGGATGGCTCGCTGGTTCTTGCGACTGGAAATAAAAGTGAGTTGGCAACCGGATACGCCACGTTGTACGGCGACATGGTTGGCGGCGTGGCGCCTATTGGAGATCTTTTAAAGACACAGGTGTACGCGCTCTCGAATTGGATCAACGCGCATTTCGCGCAACTCGGTTTTGATTGCGCACCAATTCCAGAAGCCAGCATCACCAAGGCGCCCAGCGCGGAGTTGCGACCAAATCAAACGGATCAAGATTCACTGCCGCCGTACGCGGACTTGGACAATATTGTGACTGGCTGGATTGAGCATGAAGGCGATGTGCCCGCGATTGCACTCGCCACCAAACTAGATGCGAAATTAGTCGAGCGTTGGTGCTTGGCCATTGATCGAGCGCAATTCAAGCGCGATCAATCTCCGCTTGTGATTAAGGTCGCCGCGCGAACGTTCGGACGGGGCCGCCCGATGCCCATCGCGGCGCGGTGGCGACTGGCGTAGCGCCAAATCCATCGCGCGCTGGTTGCTGTGAGGCAACCATGATCAGTCGATCTTCCTCAATGCAATACGCGGTCAAGAATCCGCCGTATGCGCAGCCCGTGTCCACATTCACCACGATTGGATTTCCATCGCGGCGCAACACCATTGGCTCAAACAAAGGTTTGTGTCCAACAATCAGCAAGCCATCGTCGCCGTTGTAGGACTCCCACCAATGCGGCCGACCAGGCGCGGCCTTCTTGTGAATTTTTTCAAAGTCGCTTGTGCCGGCAAGTCCAAGTTGTGGATCGATGCCGCCATGCACCACGGTCCAACCCGCGCCTTGAATATATGTTTTGGAAATGGTCTCGGTCAGAATGCGACGCGCGGCGGTGAGTTTGCCCGCGCGATCAAGCACGCGAATTGCATACGCCTCTGCGGGAGTGAGTTCATCCAGCGGGGCGCCCGCGTCGTGTTTACGCAGCGCGTCCATCAATCGCAAATCATGATTGCCACACACGCTTTCAACGCGTCGTCCGTTAGCGCGCAATTCAGAAATGGCTTCAACAACAAGATCAGGGCGCGGCCCCTTGGTGAATAAATCGCCAAGTAAAATAATCCGCGCGTCAACGCGGTCGCGGCGCGCGATCTCTAAGAGCTCAATGAACTCCATTCCGCAGCCGTGCAGGTCGCCTATGACAAGTGTTGCCATTCTGGGTAAAACCATAGATGAATATCGTCAACTTGTGTTGTGGATAACCAAACATTTATGTGAAGTATTGGTGAAGAGAGGTCAATTTCACACCGTAGAATCGCCGCATGCCCATTCACCAACTTTCACAACATTTGGTCAATCAAATCGCCGCGGGCGAGGTTGTGGAGCGGCCCGCGAGCGTGGTGAAGGAGCTGATTGAGAACGCGCTTGACGCTGGAGCGACTGAAATTGAAGTGCGCATTGAGGGCGGCGGCCGCGAGCGCATTGAAGTGTCAGACAATGGTTGCGGCATTGGCGCCGACGAATTGTTGCTGGCAATTTCGCCGCACGCCACCAGCAAGATTGCCACGGCGGATGACTTGGTGGATATTTCCAGTTACGGTTTTCGTGGCGAGGCCCTGGCCAGCGTTGGATCAGTGGCGCGCCTTGTGGTGGTGTCGCGCAGCGCTTCAAGCGAGCAGGGGGCGAGTATTGAAGTTGACTTTGGAACGCTTTCAAGCGTGCGTCCAGCGGCCATCGCCGTGGGAACGCGCGTGGAGGTGCATCAATTGTTTGGGCAAGTTCCGGCGCGGCGCAAATTTTTGCGCAGCGATCCAACCGAGGCGGGCAAGGTTGTGGATGTGGTTGAGTGGTTGGCTCTTGGTCGCCCGGGCGTTTCGTTCCGCCTGTTTCAACATGCGCGCATGACGCTTGAATTACCAGCGGTGGAAGATCCGCGCTTGCGCGTGGAGGCTGTTTTAGGCGACGAATTCGCTGGAAAATTGCTGCAAGTGGATTTAAGCGGTGCCGGCGCCGTGGCTATTTGGGGATTGATCGGCCGACCCGAGCAAGCGAAAAGTTCCGCCAATGGTTTGCGTATGGTGTTGAATGGTCGACCCATTTCGGATCGCGGATTGTTGCACGCCATGCGCGAGGCTTATCGCGGTTTGGTGGAACCTGGGCGCACGCCGGTTGGTTTCATCGCGATTGATATTGATCCACGTGAAGTGGATGTGAATGTGCATCCCGCCAAAAGCGAAGTGCGATTTCGCCAACCTGCCTTGATTCACTCGGCGTTGTTGCGCGCGGTGCGAAGCGCTTTGCAAGCGGCCAACTTGGTTCCAAACTTGCCCATGGGTGGGGCCTCGCTGGGTTCTTCGTTTGGTTGGGCGGGGCGCCGCAATGACAGTGGAGCCAATTCAAATTCAACTCGTGATTTCAATCTTGATGTACCAAGTGGCGCTTCAAGTGCCGAGTCTTCAAACGCGTGGCAGAACGCAAGTTTTTCGCCACACGCTTCGTCTAGCGATCGTGGATTTGAATTTTCCGCGCTGCGCGAGGCGCTTGCCACAGGCGCGTTGACTCAATCACCGTCCACGGCGACACATACTGTTCACCAAGGCAATAGCGAGCCATCGTTGTTGACGCCGCCGCGACCCGCAACTCGTTTTATTCAGGCGGGCAAAGCGTGGTTGATCACCTTTGACGCCGATGGAATTGTGATCATTGATCAACATGCGCTGCATGAGCGCGTCATGTTTGAGCGTCTGCGCGCCAAGTTGACGGTGGGGGCGTTGCCTTCTCAGCCACGCCTTGTTTCCAGCATGATTTCCCTGAATGGCGAGCAATTGGAGCGCCTTGAAGCGTCTCAGGAATTGCTCACGCGTCTTGGATTTGATGTGCGCCCATCGGGCCCCAAGAGCGCCACCATTTTCGCCGAGCCGCTTTTTCTGATCGAGCGCAAAGTGGATGTGGCAGAAATGATTTTGAGTTGGCTTTCGCGCGACCACGCCAGCACCGAGGACGGCGAGGCCGTTCTTTCTGAAGTGCTTGACATGATGTCATGCAAGGCTGCGGTGAAAGCTGGTGACGCGCTTTCGGATATTGAGATTGCGGCGTTGCTGCAAGATTTGGAAAGTGTGGAGCGCGCCACCAATTGTCCGCACGGACGACCAACGGCCATGCGCATTCCATTTCGAGAACTTGAGCGGCGCTTTGGTCGCGGTTAATTTCACGCCTTCATTCTTGCGCGCGCTGAAAATATTGTCTTATGCACCCCGCGGCGCAGTTGCAATCGCGCCGCTCTGATTCCGATTTCATCCAGGCTCGTCGGCATCGGTGATGATGTATTCAAAAGAAGTTTCCCCAGTGCGCAGGCAACGCCGCAAGTAGGGGCGGCACAAACCGCAACCGCCACCGCATCCCAATGACGACTCAACTTGCTCAACGGTGCGCTGTTTCTCGCGCGCGTCCTTGAGCACGAATGTAAATGTCAAATCAAAACAAACGCAGCGATCAATTTGCATGGGTACTTTGAACGAAATGGATCATCTAGGATCGTAGGCTGAATCGTCGGCGCTTAAGAAACCGTTCTTGGGAAAGTCGGTGACAAATTTCAACAGTTGCGCGTTTGAAAATGCGCTCGTGCACGGGGCGGAAAAGGAAGCCGAATGTCCATCCAAGAAGCAGGCGTTGCAGCAACCGGCGTGGCAAAAAGCACTTGTTCCCGCATGAATCATGCCCACATCTAACTCCACCGTATTGCCTGGCGCGCGCATGAATTTATTGCTGCCGCCACGGAAACCAGCGTCGGCGAACAGCGCCACATTGGCCGCGTGGCGTTGTTGCGAAGCGTTCAATCCCAGGCGCACGCGCGACCAACCATCTTGCATCACGCCGTCTTGGTCAACCTCTGGGTAGAAGCCTTCATGTCCAATGAATGTTGTGTTGTAGTTGTAGCCAGTCAACGCTTGTGAAGAGGTTGTGGCTGTTTGAAACTCCGGACACTGCATTGCGTTGAGCGGATGATCCGTGAATGTGGTCAAGGCACCAGGCTTGGTTGCGCCGCCTTGGGTGCTTTCAAAATCCCACGCCACGGTACGAATGGAACTTGCCTCTTGAAAATAAATCACGGCCGCTGGAAATGAACCGCGATTGGTAGCGGCGTACATGTGCGCGGCCACGCCCATGTGGCGCAAGTTGCTGGAGCACGCCGAACTTTTTGCGCTGGCAAAAGCCCCGCGAATTCCGCTTGTTGCAAGCGCGATCAACAGGCAGATGATGCTGGTGGTGACCAAGACTTCAATTAAGGTGAATGCGCGCTGGACGAACGCGCTCCGTTTCACAGCGCCGCAACTCACGCGCTTACTCATTGCCCATCTCCAATAAAACAATGCTGACATCTCCGCTATCAACAATGCCGCTCTGATCGATATCGCCAGGCGAATTCACATCGCCAAACAGAAGAAGCACAATCGACACATCCGCGGAATCAACCACGCCATTGCCATCAAGATCGCAAATCAAAATGGGTTTCACCACCATCACGGCGTCCACTTCAGGCGAACTTGTGGCACCAGCAATTTGCCGAATTCGCACAAAATGAGCCTGATTCAAGCCCACACTGGCCAAGTCAACTCCCACGCCGCCACCCGAACCGTCGTAGGCGTGGATCACGTCGATGTAGTTCAACTCTTGCAGATCCGAAAGCGTGATCGCGGGATTCATGGGCTTGCGAAAATTGGTTGGCAACTCGCCAGGTGTGGAATCAAACGGACCCGCGTCAATAAAACCCATAGTGGGCATTGGTCCATCCGCTTGCGTATTTGGAATTTCAAACCATGTCGCGCCGTCGTCGCTCACATCAATCACGCCGCCGTCAGCAAAGCAGTAGCCGGGACTTCCTTGACCGCCAGAGACATCGGAAAAGAACGCGTTGGAAAACACAATCAAGTCCACGCCAAATGGATTGTTGGGTGAATCAATCGCCGCTTGCCCAAGTTCCAGCGTGAGCGATCCACCAGCGCCAATGGAAACAATTTGATTGGTCATCCACGCGGGTTGAAATGGCGTCACGATTTCGGGCGCGCTTGATGTTCCAGTGATGCGCGCGGGTTCACCCAACGCGGTTTGTGGATTGCGATGTCCAGTCGCCGCACCCGTGCCAGCGATGTAAGACACAACGCGCGTGGCAAATGGTGAATCGCAAAAGCATTCGCCTGTCATGAACACGCTGATCAATACAGTTGCCATTTGCAAAACGTGTCGCAATGTTGTGCAGCGCATGCATGAAAGCCG
>CAJACJ010000130.1 GCA_903938205.1 uncultured bacterium | reverse complement strand
TGCTGCACCAAGGTTTGCCCAGAGCACATTGGCATTACCGACAACGCGATTATTCCAATGAAGGAGCGCGTGGTGGACCAGTTCTACGATCCGCTCACGCGCCTGTTCCGCATGTTCAAGGGAAAGTAAAAATTGGTGGCGCGGCTTTGTCGCGGATATTCACACAGTGTTGTGCGATTGTGCGCAAAGTGAATGCTCGCATTTTTTGCTGCGATCTATCGCGCGTAAATCATGCGTCAATGAAATAATTCACGGCGCATCAATGGGCCAAAGTTGGCACACAACGGCCGCGGAGTCCACCGTGTTTGTGATTTGAACGCATCCATAGCACATTAAAGTTTGTTCTTCACGCAGTGATTTCAAGTCTGGCTCGCCGTGCACATGAATTTCAAGGTCGCCATGAGCGGCATGAACCAAAACTTTTGGCGCATCGATGTTCATGCAGCCATCTCTCAAGATATGGAGCGCTCCACGCCAACGGTCTCGACGCACCATCAAGTTCACATCGCGCACGCCATCCCCAGTTGGTGTGCCAACAACTTCCTCCTCGCCAGGGAAAGCAAGCGCTGTACCGGTGTCTGGAACCGTAAAAGTATTTTCGCCGTTCACAATGACAAGGTGCGTTCCGTCAAGTCGCATCAGAAAGCGATCCACGCCGGGATACACGGAAAAAGCGCTGCGCTCGGGCACATCGGCGATGGAAATTCTCCATGACCATTCGCCACCAACAGTGCCCGCGTCGGTTGCAATTTCCAATGTCATACCGCCACCGTTTTTCCACGGAACCCGCCTGCGATTCGATGCATTCAGAATCGGCATATGTCCAACATAGAGAATTGTGGACGTGCGTGTGTGGGCGCGCTCGTTTGTAAAAGACATCATGTTTTTAAGAAGCGGTCATCTAGGCATCAAATTTCGGTACGACTACTATTTAAAGCATGTCCGAACTCGACCATCTGCTGCACAACAATAAGAAGTGGGCCGCCAACATGGAGGTCAATCACCCGGGCTTCTTCAAGAAGTTGGTTTCACAGCAGCGCCCAAAATATTTATGGATTGGTTGCTCCGATAGCCGCGTGCCAGCCAACGAAATCATCGGCTTGCCGCCAGGCGAAGTTTTTGTGCACCGCAATGTCGCAAACTTGGTGGTGCACAGCGATCTGAATTGTCTTGCTGTGCTTGACTTCGCGGTGCGCGTTTTGCAGGTGGAGCACATTATTGTGTGCGGGCATTACGGCTGCGGCGGTATCAACGCGGCGCTGGAGCCTAGCCAAGGTTGCATGGTGGACCACTGGATTCGTCACGTACGCGACATTGCCAAGTTTTATCGCGACGATATGGAAAACCAGCCAAACGAGGTCGCGAAAAAGAATCGCTTGTGTGAATTGAATGTGGCCGTGCAAGTGACGCACGTGCGCGAGTCGCCGGCGTTGCAAGCGGCAAGTGCCCGTGGCGTGAAAGTGCACGGCTGGATTTACGGCTTGAATGATGGCCGTATTCGCGACCTCACGCCAATGGTCGATTCCATGCGTGCGCTTGAGCCAAGTTCGCACAGCAAGACGTAAGCAAATCGCTCGACTTGGGCAGACTAGGCGACTATCCTTTTTCGACAAAAATTTCCATGCTTGCGCATACTCTCGTAATGAAAAGGATTCCATGACCGAACACGACGCGCGCTTTGCCGACCCAGTTGAAATGCAGAACACACTTTTTGGCGAGCTGTCCAGCATGTTCGCCAAAGAGGTTCCCATGTATGACCGCAGTCTTGCGGTGAACCATGTTTGCAATACGACGGTGTGCGACTTGGTGGCGCGCTTACATGTGGGCTTCGCCATTTCACCGCAGCAACTCAATCAAACAAGTGGCGAGCGTCACGGCGCCATTCGAATTGGCCGCCCCGATGAATATCGCTGGATTGCCCGCTATTTCGCGGCCTTTGCAATGCAGCCTCATAACTTCTACGACATGACCAGTGTTGGCGCCAAGAGCAAGCCGGTCATCGCCACGGCGTTTCGTTCCGTGGTCAAGCCCGAGCATCGCATGTTCACATCTCTGCTAGTCACGGATTATTTCGACGCGGCCACCCGCGCGCGCGTTGAGGCGCTCCTTGCCACGCGCGAAGTGATTTCAGCCAGCGCAAAAAATCTCATAGAAAAGAATGAGCGCCAGGGTGGATTGACCGCGAACGATTTCAACGCGCTTGTGCGTGAGGGAGTCGACCGCATCTTCAAGTGGACTGGCCAGGCGCGCGACCACGCTTTGTACAACGACCTGTGCGACGCGGGTTTTAAAATAGCCGCGGACATTGCCTGCTTTGATTCACATTGCTTGAACCATCTCACGCCAAATACTTTTTGCATGGACTTGTACACGGCGTCCATGAAATTTTGCATGTCCGAAATGCAAGAGGGCGAATTGCGCGCGCGCGCCACCACCACGCTTACGCGCTTGTGCGCCGCGGCAGATCACGATTGGTTGCTGCTTCACTTCAGACACCTTGATCACGCGCGCATTCAATCGTTCACGAACGCAACGGTGTCACCAAGCGATATCGCGCGCTTGGTGGACACGTTGGTCACCACGCTGCAACTGCCACAATTTGCGCTGGGCAATCTCAAGCATGCCGGCTTTAAAGAATTCACCGAAGGTCCGTCGCAGGACACGCCCATTCTGCTGCGGCAAGACGCGTACAAGGCGCTCACTGAGCCCGTGCAATTTCACAATTCCAACGGCAGCGTGGTTCACTCAACGCACACAGCGCGCTTTGGCGAAATAGAGGAGCGCGGCTACGCCACCACGCCCGTGGGTCGCGAGTTGTATGACCGTTGCTTGGAGCAAGCCGACGCGGCCCGCGATGCAGATCCATCGCTGGCCAAGCGGGATTTCGCGG
>CAJACJ010000129.1 GCA_903938205.1 uncultured bacterium | reverse complement strand
CGGCCAACTTGATCGGCGAACACTTCTCGAATGGTTGAGAGTTGCAGCGAACCCGTGCTGCCATAGATGAGCGCGAAGCCGTACAAGAAAATGGCCGTGCTCATGGCGCCTAGGAAGAAATATTTCACAGCGGCTTCTTGCGCGCGGCGTGTTCCGCGGCTCATGGCCACCATGATGTAGGTTGGCAAACTGGTGAGTTCAAGCGCCAAGAACAGCCAGATCAAATCGGGACTGCTTGGGATAAGCATGGCGCCGCAAATGCTGAGCAACATGAACGCGTAAAATTCTCCACGCACCACGCGCATGGGATCAAACGTGGTTGCGCCGCGCGCAACGGCGTCCTCCATGCGGCGATCAATGTGACCAACAGAAATGGCGACAAGGCCAACGCCAATCACCAGAATAATTGTCTTGATGATCTTGTTGAAGTGCGGCATAAGCACGCCGGCTTGCTCCGCGGCTTCGTTGGAATATCCAAAGGCAATAGCAACGAGCGAAGCAAGCAGCGTGAGCGCGGCAAGCAGGGGGACTGAATTTCGCAGGGTCTTGCTGCGACTTAAACCAATAATGCTGACCAAGACGCTGCCGCCAAATACAATGATTTCAGGCATCAACGTAGCGATTTTTGGACCCATGGGAATGAACGAACTCATTTGGCAGCCTCCGCTTGTTTGACTGGCGCAGAAGGATTCACAAGTCCGCTTTTGGCGTTGTAGGCGTTAATCGCCGCTGGATAATTCACCAATACTTCCTTCACGCACGGTTCAACCGCGTTCAAGAGTGGCTTGGGATACAAACCAATCACAAGACAGGCCACGGCGATTGGCGCCAAGATGGCGATCTCGCGGAAATTTAAATCCGTCGGCAACTCGCTTGCGGCATGTTCGGTGTGACCGTCACCATGCGGTTCGCGCAATGTGCCCCACACAATTTTGCGCAGCATGATGAGCAAATACATGGCGCCTAAAATAAGTCCAATCGCCGCAACGACCGCGTACCAAGGACCAAGCACGCCGGGATATCCAGAGGGCTGATCATGCTCGGCCACGAACGCTCCCATCAAACACAAGAATTCGCCCACGAAACCATTCAAGCCAGGCAAGCCAACGCTTGACAGCGTGAAGATGATCATGAAGAAACTCCACACTGGCATTTTGGAAACCAATCCGCCAAGTTGTTCCATGTCCTTGGTGTGATAGCGCTCGTAGATCATTCCAATGCACAAGAACAACGCGCCAGTGCTGAGACCGTGGTTGACCATGTACATGACCGCGCCTTGTAAGCCAATTGGATTTAGGGCGAACAATCCAAGCACCACGAAACCCATGTGGCTGACGGATGAGTAGGCGATCAACTTCTTAATGTCGGTCTGCACCCAGCACACCAAACCCATATACAGAATGGCGATGATTCCCAAGATGGCGAAGAACGTGGTGCATTCAATCGCGCCGATGGGGGCCATTGGAAGCGCGAATCGGAAAACGCCGTATGTGCCCAATTTCAGCAGAACGCCGGCCAAAATCACGCTGCCGCCCGTTGGCGCTTGGTCATGCGCCAGTGGCAACCAGGCATGCGTTGGGAAGAATGGGGTCTTAATGGCGAAGCCGGCCATGAGGCCAACAAACACCCAGAATTGTTCGCGTGCGCTGAGTTGCGTGGATGAGAATTTCACCAAGTCCGCGATGGCGAAGGTCCATGTTCCTGTGCTGTCAAAGTGGCGCACCGCGACAAAGATGACGGCGGTCAATGTGAACACGCTACCCAAGAATGTGAAGATGAAGAACTTGATCGCGGCGGGTCCGCGCATTGGACCGCCCCAAATGCTGATCAAGAAGAACATGGGGATGAGTGTGAACTCGTAGCCCACATAGAAGAAAATAATGTCGCGGCTCATGAAGGCCAACAGCATGCTGGCCTGCAGAATCATGAACCACGCGTAGTACTCGCGCACGCGCGTGGTGATGGCGCTGAAACTTCCAGCGATGGCAAGCGGGGTTAGGAACACCGTGAGCAACACCAACAACCTGCTGACGGAGTCAACGCCAATTTTAAGATCAACTCCAAAGTTGCCAAGAATTGGCGCGGTGTTCAGATCAGGCCAGAAGTTGCCCGTGGTCCAATGTGGAAATTGAACCGCGAAGAGCGTGGCGGCAATGAATGCGGCGCTTGAACCAATCAGCGCGATCCATTTAGCGGCGCGCTGCGAACTGAGGGCGATCACCAACGCGCTGATGATTGGAAGAAGTAGAAGAAGATATTGAATCATGCTCCGACTCCGCTTGTGAGCCAGCGATAGACAACCCACGCCACAACAAGGGCGGCGCCGCCAGCCATGGTTGTGGCGTAACCCTGCAAAACACCGTTGTAAAGCGGCTGAAACAGTCGTCCAAGGGCTGGTGGAATTCGACCGAGGCCGTTGACCATCAAGCCATCAACCACATGCTTGTCGGTGAAATGAAGAATGTGACCGGCGATCCATGCTGGTCCGCGAACGCACGCGTGATAGAACTCGTCGACATACCACTTGTTTTCCATGGCCACTGGAATCCAGCGAATTGAATTGTGCGCCAACAGCCATGCGCGAAGTTTGTCGGCGGACTTGCGTTGCAGCAAATGGAAGTACATGGCGATTGCAATTCCGCCAAGCGAGGCCGCGGTTCCAAAGACTTCGACCAACTGATGCGGGTTCATTCCAAAGTTCACCGCGTCGGTGACATGCGCTTGCACGCTTCCAGCGAATGCCGATGAATGCGCAATCATGACTTGCGCCCAATTGGATTCGCCGCGCAGTTCCATGTAACCAGGAATGCCAGTGGCGAACGCGCCAATCATGATGATCAACAGCACGCCGTTCATGGCCCAGCGTGGAGCATGCGGATGAAATTCATGCGAGGTTGTTGAAGTGGGGGCGGCATGCGCGCCGTGATCATCGTGATGCGCATCGTGGTCGTCGTGGCTTTCTTCGCCTGGCATGTAGAACACTGGACCAGCGCACACGCGGAACCACACACGGAACGCGTAGTAGGCCGTCATGGCCGCGGTGATTAAACCAATCCATCCAAGCCACACAAAGCCGTGGTTCTTGCCG
>CAJACJ010000128.1 GCA_903938205.1 uncultured bacterium | reverse complement strand
GCCATTACAGACCAGTGGTTTGCGTTTGGGCACGCCTGCGCTAACCACGCGCGGTTTGCGCGAAGGCGAAATGAAGCAAGTCGCCGCGTGGCTTGACCGCGTCATGATTTCAAAGGGCGATGCCGCGGTGAGCGGGGCGGTTCGTGAGGAAATCAGGGCGTTTTGCGCCAAATTTCCGCTGCCGCACTAAAGCAGCGACTCAGTTTGCAAGTCACTGATAAGCCCACTCGGTAAGCGGGGGCGCGTCAGTTTGATGACTTGTCTCATGCGCGCTTGTCTGTATAAGCGCTTCACAAAATTTCAATGCGCTGTGCAATGTCTCGCGTTTCAAGCGCCATGACTAATTCTTCCATGTCACCCGCAAGCAACTTCTGCAAGTTGAACGATTGTTCCACGCGGTGATCCACGGCAATGTTGTCCTTATAACGGTACGTGCGAATTTTCTCCGCGCGTTCGCCGCCGCCAATCATGTCGCGTCGCAACTCGCCGCGCTTGGCCGCCGCGTCCGCAAGGCGACGTTCATGCACGCGCGCGCGCAGCAGCCGCCACGCCTTGTCGCGATTTTGCAATTGACTGCGCGTCTCTTGCATGCGCACTTCTATGCCGGTTGGTTCGTGGATTAAATGCACGGCCGTCGCAACCTTGTTCACATTTTGTCCGCCTGGACCTTGCGCGGTGGTCAGAATTTCGCGCACCTCGTCTGGATCAACTTGCGATTCAACTGTTTCGGGTTCGCTCAGCACCGCCACTGTCGCGGTTGATGTGTGAATGCGTCCCGCTGCCTCCGTGGCCGGCACGCGCTTCACTTGATGCACGCCGCTTTCATACCCAAGCGTGTTCCAACACCCTGTTCCTTCGATGCGAATAATGGCGTGCGTCACACCGCCCGCGTCGCCATGTTTGATTTCCATTTCTTCCCATTGCCATGCATGAAGTTGCGCGGCAAGGCGATACATTTGCAGCAAATCGCCCGCCCAAATCGCGGCTTCAAGGCCACCCACGCCGCAGCGAACTTCCAGAATAAGGCTGCCAATCGCGCGATCATCCGCCATAACAAGCGTGCGAATAAGAGCCTCCATGCTTGCATCGCGCGCCGTTTGCAGCCCATGAATTTCGCCGCGCGCCATGGCGGCGACATCCGCGTCCGTGTCCTTGGCAAGCAATTCGCATTCGCGGGCCTCGCGCTCCAAGCGCCGCCACTGGCGCAGATTTTCTATCAAAGGTTGCGCCGCCGCGCGTCGCTGCGACAACACTTTCACCTTGCGATGATCGGACATGATGTCGGGGTCGCATAATTGCGCTTCGTCGCGCAAAAAGTTGGTCTCTATTTCATTCAGCTTTTCAAGTAGTCGTGGCGATGGTTGCATGCGATTTCATTTTCAATTAAAACATGGTGCGCGTTGCGGTGAATGAAGAAATGGAATGGGTTCGTGCCAATGAAACTGGATTGTGGAACACATCGTCAACAAAAAGCGCGGATACAGCGTGTGAAAAGAAACAGCCGCGCTGGTGAGAGCGCGGCTGTCACAAATTTCAAATCAAGCAACTACTTCTTTTCTGGCTTGGCGGCAGGCTTGGTGGCGGGGGCTTTCGCAGCCTTCGCATCCTTGTCGCCTTCCTTCTTGAAGTATTCGCCAGCGAACTTCTTTTGGAAGCGTTCAACGCGTCCCAAGGTGTCCACGAACGACTTTTGGCCGGTGTAGAACGGGTGTGAACCCGACCATACTTCGACATTCATTTCAGGAACGGTCGCGCCGACGGTCAACACATGTTGGCCACGAAAGTTCACTTTGCAATCTGCGTACCACTTTGGATGAGTTTCTTTTTTCATTGGTTGCTCCGAGGGACGAAGATCTTAGCGGTTTTGCCGCACAAACTCAAGGGGTGCAAGCATGTCTCATGTGAATCGCCAACATTGCATGGAAAGTGGCGGTTTTTTACGAGTTGGGTATGCTTGCCTCTCCGAATCCCCTGTAGCTCAGTTGGTAGAGCGAGCGGCTGTTAACCGCTAGGTCACTGGTTCAAGTCCAGTCGGGGGAGTTTTGGAAGGAACCGCATCCAAGCCCAGCTTGTGGTGCGGTTTTCTTTTGGGGTAATTTTATGTATTGCGCCGCGGCGCAATGATGCTCTTGATCAAGCGCGTCATCGTGCGTCAATTGCGTACGCGCTTGTCTTGAGTTGTGAAAATATGGGATCACTCATTTATTGTTTTGCATCTTTGGGCTTGCTAACACCTTTGCCGCCATTGCCGCCTCCGCGATTTTGCGGAGTTTCACCACGAGCGAGCGCGGCGCATGCTTCCTCACCCAAGCCAGCAATCACATGCGCTTTTAATTCCGCGGTCAGTTGCGCGGTGAGTTCGGGTTTCTCCTTAGACAAATCTTTCTTCTCGCTCAGGTCATCAACAAGATTGAACAGCTGCGCATTTTTTGTATCCCATTCGTAGAGCAACTTGTAGTCGCCTTTGCGGATAGCGGATTGCGGATGGGGCACCTCCACAGGTTGATGCCACACCATGCGATCAATGCTGCGCTTCACTTTTCCGGCGCCGCTATTTTGCAGCACGGTTTTCCAACTTCCACCTTCGGCGCCATGGGGCAGCGCAGTGTTGGGCGCGGCAAAATCAAGCACGGTTGCAAGAATGTCGTAACTGATCACGGGTTCGTTGCAATGCGTCGCGCCGTGAATTCCAGGGCCGGCAACAATCAACGGAACGCGCAGGCCGCCCTCGCCCAAATTGCCTTTGCCACCGCTGAGAATGTCCGTGCGCCCACCGTTGTCGCTCATATAAATGATGTAGGTGTTGTTGGCGATACCAAGCGCGTCAAGTTTTTTCATAAGCGTGCCCACGCATGTATCCAATTCTTCCGTCATGGCTGCCATGGTTGCGCGATCGGTGTTCGCATTTTCTTTTCCAGGATCATTGCCCGGTCCCTTTCCCGCGCCTTTACCGGGGCCTTTGACCGCATCATTGCCAACGTCATTCTTTGCGCTTTTTAAATTGCCATATTTTTTCAGCGTTTCGGGCAATGCTTGAGCGGGCGCATGAACCGCGTAAAAAGAAATTTGCAAGAAGAACGGATGATCCTCCTTCACTTGCGTGGCCATGAAATCACATGCGCGCCGAGTGAGGCTGAGTGAAAGTTTTGGATCGGCTGGATCTTTCGATTCCCCAGTTTGATTTTGCGTAATGCCATCGCTTTGGTCGTAGCCCAAGTCCGCGGGCTTCATAGGCCACTGCCATTTACCAAGATGCGCCGCGCGATACAAGGGATTTGCGCGCTTGAGCGAATTGGCAAGTGAATCCGTGAGCGGCATGGACCAATTGGTCGATGCTTTTGTTGTCGCATTGAGCGTGGTGGTGGTGCGCCCCGCAAGAATGGCGGCACGTGAGCATTCACATTTTGGATGCGCGGCGTACGCCTGCGAGAAAATCATTCCGCGCTCGGCAAGTTTTTTCGTATTGGGCGTGTTGAAATTTTTCCCCTTGCTGAATTCTTTTCCAGCGATCATTTCCACGGACAGACCTGCCCAGCTTTGGTCATCCGCCAAGATAAAAAGAAAGTTGGGTAGCGTTTGCGCCTGTGTTGTGATCGCTTTGGCTGGCGTATTTGATGGTGGCGACTTTGGCGTGGTTTGCACGGCGGCGCCCAACATCAATAAGAAGGCCACTGCAGCAAGCGCGCGCGTGAGTTGGTGTAACTTCATTGCAGGTGATTTCTCTTTCAGCGCCCGAAGGGACTTGCAACATGGAAAAATTTTGTACATGGGACGGCGACATCCTAGTGCTGAATGTGCTTGGAAAGCCTAGTTCCAAGTGTGATGCCATTGGCAAAGTGAAGGGCAATCAATTGAAAATTAGCGTGACGGCCGCGCCGGAAAATGGCAAAGCCACCGACCACATGGTGCGATTTCTTGCCAAAGAGTTTGGCGTGAGCAAGTCCGCTATTGAAGTTGTGTTTGGTCAAACGAATGTGAACAAGCAATTGCGCATTCGCGCGCCCAAGACTTTGCCCACAGTGATAGCGCAAGCTTTGTGAGGCGTTGAGTTGTTGAGAATCTGTGTCGGCAAATATATTTGCGGCAGGTCGCGTGGCGCGTTTCAAATGAACACGTTGTGATGGGGGGGGATTCAATCTGTTTCTATCAATCGATTGAAATCGGAAAGCGCGCTTTAGCGGCAATGCATTGAAAACAGCGCTATTTGCGCGCGATAATTTCAAGCACTGTTGGCGTAAGCATGATGGATTGCGGATCTTGTTCAGCGCGGACCAGTTCTGCAAGCACATTCGCGGCGAACGCGTTGTCCACTTGTCCCAGTTCAACAAGTCGCGGCAAATACGTGCGAATGAAGCCGGCTGGCCACTGCCACAGGGGATCATGTGGACGCGCTGAGCGCGCGATGGGCTTGATGGACATGATTTCAAAACCGTGTTGGCGTAATTCTTTCAGCAGTGTTCCCGCAATGTTGGCATTGCCGCCGCGAGCGCTGAAACTTTTCATGGCCGCCTGTGTGAAAGAGTCAATGCCAGGCGTGGGTGGTTGCAATCCGTATGTTTCGTAGTGCACATATTCATGGAACACTGCAACGCCGCCCGCGCGCAGTGCATTGTGAACGCAGCGAACCAGCGCGCCAACATCGGGCACGAACATGCAAACCCAGCGGCACCATGCGGCGTCAAACTCCACACCCGCGTTGGCAAGTGGAATGTCCTCATGCATCAAGTCCACAATGTGAACACTGATATTTTTCAAGCCGCGGACGTTCGCTTGGTCCTTCACTTCTTGAGCAAATTTGCTTGAAATTTCAACCGCAGTCACATGACCAGTGGCTCCAACAATGTCCGCAAGATCCATGGTGGCAAATCCAGGACCCGCGCCAACATCCACAACGCGTGTGCCTGTGCAAATGCCCGCGCGTTTCCACGCATCAAGAACAAATTCTTGCCACAGCGAATGCTGCATGCCAAGTCGGGCGTGTTCGTCGTTGTGTGTTCCAAGCACATAGTCAGGCTTGGGCGGAATTTGATTTGAAGCGTTCGATTGCGGCATATGCAAATCGTAATACAAATCTATGAGGTATCGTGTTGCACATGAACAGAATTCAATATGCCGTGGTGGTGATCAAAAATGGATTTCTGATGTGCGCCTTCGCCCTGATGTTGAGCGCGTGCGTCGCAAGTGGGGGTGCCAACTCAGTGAAGATCTCATCGGCGCATGTTCAACATGTTGTTTTTGTAACGCTTGCAAACCCAAGCGATGCCGCGGCCATGAAAGCGGATTCCGACGCCGTGCTTCCAAAAATTCCTGGCGTATTGAATTACGCGTGTGGTCCACACATTGATGTGGGTCGCAAAAATATCCGTCAGGATTACACGCTTGGCATCTTGGTGGAATTGTCAAGTGTTGAGGCATATCGCGCCTATCAGGCGAACCCCGAACATGTTGCGTTGATCAAGAAATGGAAACCAAAATGGTCCAAATCGGAGATGTTTGATTTTGGCGCGCCATAATCGCCGCCCGCTTCCAAGGTCTTTGTGGATTCTTGGCGCGATCAGTCTTTTCGCCGACCTTGCCGGCGAGATGACCTATCCGCTGTTGCCACTTTTTGTCACGGGCGTGCTTGGCGCAAGTCCAGTCGCGTTGGGATTGATCGAGGGTTTTGCTGAAGCAATTGTCAGCGTTATGCGCGGGCTTTCTGGCTATTACAGCGACGCAACCGGCCACCGTGTGCGATGGGTTCGCCGTGGGTACGGCATTACATTCATTGGAAAAATTTTCGTCATGGTCGCTTCGCATTGGAGCTTTGTCTTGTGCGGTCGCACGTTGGATCGCGTGGGCAAGGGCGTTCGCGGAGCGCCGCGCGACGCGCTGATCGCGGAAAGTGTTTCAATACAAGATCGCGGACGCGCATTTGGTTTTCACCGCGGCGTTGATTCGCTTGGTGGAGTTGGCGGCGCGCTCATTGCCGCGGCGGTTCTTGCGTGGCTGATTGGCTCGCGCGCTGCAACGCCCCAAGATGCGCCGCAATTTCGAATCATCTTCGCCATCGCCGCGGCGTCTTCGGCCGTCGCGTTGTTCATGACCTGGCTCATTCCACATACGTCACCAACGCAAGTGGAGCAGCGTCAAAAAGATTTCGCTAAGTCGACGGGCGTTCCCTACGGAAAATCATTTTGGGTTGCCATGAGTGCGTTGGTGTTGTTCATGCTTGGAAATTCCAGCGACACATTTCTGTTGTTGCGTGCGCTTGATCTTGGGCAATCACCAGTCACATGCGTCTTGTTGTATGCGTTGTTCAACGCCACATACACAGTGGCGAGTTACCCCATGGGCTTGCTTAGTGATCGCCATGGGCGCTGGCCGGTGCTCGCCACAGGCTGGGCCATTTATGCCGTTAGTTATGCTGGATTTGCAATGCTTGGGCGCGATTCGTCCTGGATGTTTTGGGTGCTCTTTGGCTTGTACGGTGTCAGCGTCGCGTGCACTGAAGGAACTGCGCGCGCCATGATTACGGATTACGCACCCAAAGAACGCTTAGCGTCCGCGCTTGGCTTGTTTGGATTTTTCCAAGGCGCCGCCGTGTTAAGCGCCAGCGTCGCCGCTGGAATTTTGTGGAGCTACGGACTTCCACAAATCGCCTTCTGGATGGGAAGTGGATTCGCTGTCGCAGCATTAGCTGTTTTGCCCTGGGTGCCTGGTCGAGTTGTGCATTTGTCAGATGCTGGACCTACGGTGTCAATTGAAAGATTGAATTCAGATTCATGAAAATTCATCAACGTATTTCGAATCTGAATACATCCAAGATTTCTCTAGTCGATGGCGCATAAAAAACGCTTGGCCCTTTCGGACCAAGCGTGTGGGTTGTCTTTACGAGCAGGATAAGAGCACTATGACATGAGTTCAGCCGCGGCAGTTTGGAAACAACGGTGCATTTCAGCGCGGATTTCCGCCTCGCTGAGGTGCACGCCGCGAGCTTTCAAGTCAGCGTGAATTTTGTGTTGCACATCCATGTCGCCTGGAGTCTTCAAGTCCGCCCGTACCAGTTCGGTGGAGTATGTGGCAATTTCCTCCGCACTCATTTTGCACTTGGCGCCAACCCATGCGGCCAACATTTTGTCGCGGCGTGCCTCCACCTTAAATCGAAGTTCCGCGTCATGTGCGAATTTTTTCTCGTAACTCTCTTCTCGTTTGTCGAATGCGGATCCTGACATGGTGGTGCTCCTTTTGATTTTGCAGTCTAGCCATTTTTGAAATGACATTGTGACGTTTTGTCCAACTTTTGCTCGTGGGAATGTCCCACTTATAGGGGTTGCGTGGATTTATTTGGCGTCGTTCAAAGCCTTGCGCAACGTGGCGGAGTCGGCAGCAGGCTTGGGCCATTTCAAGTCAAGCGATTTCAAATGCGCCAGCAGAATTTCGCTGACAAGCAGGTTTCGGAACCACTTTTTATCGCTGGGAATAACAAACCACGGCGCATGCTTGGCGCTGGTGGCCGCAAGCGCGTCATGAAACGCGTCCATGTACTCATTCCAAAATGCGCGCTCCGCCAAATCAGCCAAATTAAATTTCCAGTTGCGTTGGGGTTCCTCAATGCGGCTTTGCAGACGCGCAAACTGCTCGTCCTTGGAGATCAGTAGAAATAATTTCACAATGGTGGTGCCCTCATCGACAAGCAACTTCTCAAATTGATTGATGTGCTCGTAGCGGCGCTCGCAGGTTTTGTTGTCAATCCATTTATGCACGCGCGTAATGAGCACGTCCTCATAGTGGCTGCGGTTGAACACTCCAATCATTCCCTTGGCTGGACACGCTTGATGCACGCGCCACAAATAATCGTGGGCCAGTTCAATTTTTTCCGGCTTCTTAAATGATTTCACATAGACGCCTTGCGGATTCATGCAGCTGAACACATCGCGTATCACTCCGTCCTTGCCCGCGGTGTCAATTCCTTGAATCACAATCAGAACGCCACGCGAGCCATCCGCGAACAATTTGTATTGCAGTTCTGAAATTGCCTTCAGATTTTCCTGAAAGATGGGCGCAACCGCTTCGCGCGCAAGTCCCTCGTCATCGTTGGTCTTCCAATCTTTCAAATGCAGTTTAGATTTTGGATCGACTTGGAATTTAGAAAGTTCAATGGTCATGGTTTTCCTTGTTTTGAAAGGCAATTTTGCCGTGTTCTCTCCCAAGGGTAATCAACTTGCGCGGTGGTGGGGAAAGTACCATCGCCTTGTGCCGCAAGTGGATGCTCAACAATGCCTGTTCAATGAAAGTATGTGCCGCGTATGTCTGCGTCATTCGCTCGCGCCATTTATGCAGAAGGATGGCTTGAACTATCTGCGCTGTTGTCATTGTCACGCGACATTGTTGTCAGCGCAGCAACTGCCCAGTCATGAAACGCAGTTGCAGAAATATTTGCAGCATGAGAATGATCCGCAAGACATTCGCTACCGCGAGTTTTTAAATCGTTTGGCTGCGCCGCTGCTTGCGGCATTGCCGCCCAAACAAGTTGGTCTTGATTTTGGTTGTGGACCAGGACCAGCGTTGGCGAATATGCTTTCAGAGGCGGGCCACGCCATGCACTTGTATGACCCATTTTTTTCCCCAGACAGCGCGGTGCTTGATCAACAATTTGACTTTGTCACTTGCACCGAAGTGGCCGAACATTTTCATCAGCCGCATGCGGAGTTCACGCGCTTGGTTGCGTTGCTGAAACCTGGCGGGCTGTTGGCGCTGATGACCAACTTTCAAACCGACGACAGTCGCTTTGCCGATTGGCATTACCGACGCGACCTGACCCACGTGACTTTCTATCGGCAGGAGACCTTCCAAATCATTGCGCGTGAGTTTGACTTGACCTGCGAAATACCCTGCAAAAACGTTGTATTTTTAAGAAAATCAGTCGTGTGTTCATAGGCGGGCATTCGGATTTGTAGCGGACACGATCACGCGCGTACGTTACCTTCCCTTGCATGACTGCAAACTTGCACACTCAAAGAAGGAAACCTCATGTACCGCTCCAATGATCGAATCATCGCTGGCGTATGCGGCGGTATCGCCGACAAGTTTGGCTGGTCCGCCAACCGCGTACGTATTGCCTATGTATTACTCTCAATAATCAGCGCCGCGTTTCCTGGAACGCTGGTGTATCTCGTCTTGTGGTTTCTCATGCCAGAGCGTTCAAGGTAGTAATCGCGCGCATCACTTGGCACATGGAGTCATTGCCGCAGCGTTTTTATCTTGATTGCATTTGAAACACGGACTGGAAGTGGTTACGCTTTCATACTGATGGTCATGATGATTCCGTTGGCACGCCTTCGCGTGCATTCAGAATTAACACAATCTGAATTTTTCAGAAGTGTTAGCTGTCGCTCTTACAACACAATTTCAAATGGAGGTCATTCACATGTTGAATGAAATATTGATCGATATGCGCCCGGAAATTTTGCTGCGCATTGGACTCACCCTTGCCGCAGGATTTATTCTTGGCATTGAGCGTGAGCGTCATGGCCGCGCCGCTGGTTTGCGCACAACGCTGCTTGTAAGCCTTTCCGCCTGCGCCGTAATGATTATTTCCGATTCGTTCTACGTCAAAAGTTTGGCTCTGATTGGTAGCGCACCGGCGTGGCACCCTGATCCCGCGCGACTTGCAGCTGGCGCGCTTTCTGGCATGGGCTTTCTAGGCGCGGGCGTGATCATTCGTCAAACCAGCCACATTGTGCGTGGCGTTACAACCGCGGCCACGCTGTGGTCGGCCACGGTCATTGGCTTGGCGTTTGGTTCGGGCGCGATCGGCATTGGCTTGCTCGCGTCTGTCGCGTCCATTGTGATTTTGTATTTGCTTCCAATTGTTGAATCCAAAATTCAAGATGATTGGTACGCGGACTTCTCAGTGAATCTGAAAGATGGCGGAGTGACGGTGGATGACATCTTGAAAGAGCTCAAATCATTTTCAATCAAGATCAAGAGTCTAGATATTCAGACTTCACAGGAGCAGCCGCGTCAACGCATGACGTTCCACTTGAAGTTTAAAAAGTTTGACTTGGTTCGCTTTCCTGTGAAGGTGAGCGAGCGAATCGGTCAAATGCTGGGCGTGCAGGAGACGCATTGGCACGCGTAAGTTCAAATGTTGGTGGGCATGCTTGGCGTCCATCCATCTCGCCACGTGTGCGTTAGAATATTTCACATGAAGCGACTTGTTTTTGTATTTGTCTTTGCAATCGCATGTGTCAATCGTCTTGGCGTTTGCACAAGCGAGCCCGCGTCCATATTTTCAAATCAAGAACTGCGTGTGGCTGTCATCTACAGCCCGCCATTTACGATGGAGACAAGCCCGGGTGTTTATTCGGGTTTTTCCATTGAATTGTGGGAAAAACTAGCCGCAATGATGAAGTTAAGTTACGTGTTTGTCCCTTGCGCCTCAATGCCCGAATTAATGCAAAAATTGGAATCAGGCCAAGTGGATGTTGCAGCGACGAACATGGTAGTCACCAGCGCAAGGTTGAAGATGTTCGATTTTACGCATCCGTATTTCAACGGCGGATTGCGCATCATGGTCAACGAAGATCGACGATTTACTTTCGCAAAATTATTTGAAGCCCTGAATAATTATGGATACATAAAAATTTTCCTGGTGTTTGGGGCAATACTGCTGGCGATAACGTATGTCGTGACATTGTTTCAAAGAAAATTGACCAGGGACTTTCCACAGCGCTGGCACGAGGGACTAGCTGATTCCTTTTACCACGTCATGTCCGTCGCTATGAATGGCAAGACCAACTATGCGGCAGGCCATGGCGCGTTAGGCAAAGTGCTTGCGGGAATATGGTTGATGTGCGGAGTCGCGGTGGTGGCTTACATCACATCCAGCGTCACTAGCATCATGACATTGAATAAATTGAAAAATGAAATCCATGGCGTTCAGGATTTGAACGGCAAACTTGTCGGCGTGATGAAGGGCACTGCGGCGGAGGAATTTTGCCAGAAGCACCAGATCTTTGTGAAGGCATACACCGACCCAGTGGTGGCGGTTGCCGATTTGGTCAGCCATAAAACTCAAGCTCTCATTGGCGAGGCTGCAAGTTTGCAGTACTACGACAAGGCGCATCCCGAACTGCCGATTACCGAGGTTGGCTCCGTGTTCAGCGATGAAAAATATGCATTTGGGGTGCCGAAAAATAGCGATTTGCGCACGGAATTGAATATTCAATTATTGATGTTGCAAGAAGGTGGTTTTCTTCACGATTTGCAAGTTCGCTACTTTGGGGAACCCTGATCGATCCTTGCGACGCTGACTCGCAAGTCACTGAGCGGAATTCATCACGGCGTGAAGCCGTCGCATTTCATCCAAGTTGAACACGCCATCGCGCCTGCATGAGGCATGCAAGTGTGATGAAACAGACATGAACCGAGCCGCGTTGGATGCGCGCACTCCGCCACCAGGAACAATTTCAACGGCGTGACGCGCGAGTGGTATGTGCGGTTGCTCTGGTGCGTTTGCGTGCGCGCTTTTTATAGTTGCACTTGCATTTAATTTTCCACTTGCGAGCGCTTTCGCACTTGCAGCGCCCGCGGCGTTCATCGCATCGCTTAGCAGAACAGCGATGCGTTGCTCAAGAGTGGAAATTGCGGCGTCCCAACCCAGTACGCCAGCCGTCACAACGCGTTTCATTCCCAGCGCGCTGAGGTCGCGCATCCCGCGCGCGCGATCCGCGACTAAATCAAATGTGCGCAGGAACGCAACTTCAAGTTTCAATGAGCGGGCCAACTCGGCAAGTTCGCCACACGCGTTCATGTCAACATGTCCATCCGCTTGAAGCAAACCAATGGCAACGGAATTTGCGCCCGCAGCGGCCGCCGATTTAATTTCTTGAGTGGACGCATCCATGACGCGCTTGTTGGCTATGAATGATTCAAGCGTGAGCGTGAGCGGGGAATCAGCAAATCGTGGGCGAATCATGGCCACAAGGTGCGTGTCGACAGCGGCTCGAACACGCTCAATCAGGCTTGTTTTTGGGGTCCAGCCTTCGCTTGGCAAGTCGTCGCATAGTTCTAAACGCGTGGCGAACGGAGCCGCAAGAACCGCGGAGTCAAGCGAGTCAACAGGAACTTCAAGCGTTGGGCGCGTCATTTTCATCAGCCTAGCGCAATAGAAAATTCATGCGAGGCAAGGAAAAATTTCAAGGCGAAGTCGCATGCAAAATTTCAATGCCAAGTCTCACAAAAAATTTGAAAGCCAAGTCGCAAAAAAATTCCAAGGCGGATTCGCAGCAAAAATTTCAGCGCGCCCAATCACCCGTCATTAAACACTGGCCAACGCTTGATCAAGCACGTCAATAATAAAGTCAGCGTCGCCACTGTTGATGCACATGGGGGGTTTAATGCGAAGCGTATTGCCGAACAATCCGCCCTTGCCAATGAGAAGTCCAAGATCCTTGCACTTCTCAAACACGGCGGCGCATTCTTCCTTGGCGGGCTCCTTGGTGGTTCTGTCTTTCACCATTTCAATTCCAAGCATCAAGCCCATGCCGCGAATCTCACCGATGAGCGAATGTTTCTCCGCCAACTTGGCAAAGCCCGCCTTCAATTGCGCTCCAATTTTCAGACAATTTGCCTGCAAACCTTCGCGTTCAATCACGCGCAACACGGCGCGACCCTGCGCGCATGAAACTGGATTGCCACCAAACGTGTTGAAGTGAATTCGGTTGGCAATGCTTTTTGCAATTGCTGGAGTGGTCACCACCGCTGCAAGTGGGCAACCATTTCCAATCCCTTTGGCCATGGTGACAATGTCAGGCGTGACGTCTTGGGTTTCAAATCCCCAGAAGTGTGTGCCAGTTCTTCCAAAGCCAGCTTGCACTTCGTCAGCGATGCACAAGCCGCCCGCGGCGCGCACATGTTCGTACGCATTTTTCAAATAGCCATTTGGCAACACCACTGTGCCGCCCACGCCTTGAATACTTTCTGCAATGAACGCGCCCACTTGTCCCGAGGTACCAAATTGAATCAGGCTTTTCACATCAAGCGCGTACTTGCGCCCAGCGTCGGCGTCGTTGGGACCAAATTGTCCACGGTAGGTGTCTGGCATCACTGCGTGCTGCACGCCAAAACCGTGGGGAACATTGAACTTCCATGTGTGGTGCGAAGTGAGCGCCATGGCTCCTGGACTTCCGCCGTGATAGGCGTTTCGCAGGGCAATGACGTCATAATTGCCAGTCGCGGCGCGTGCCATGGTGATGGCCAAATCGTTGGCTTCGGAACCGGAGTTCACGAAGTAGCACACCTTTAAATCGCCTGGCATCTTGGCGGCTAGTTCCTTAGCGAACAGCGCCACTTGTGGATTCAAATAAATCGTGGTGGTGTGCACAATAGTTTCTTGTTGCTCAATTGCAGCTTTTGTCACTTCAGGATGGCAATGACCAACGCTCACCGTGACAATGCCGCCAATGCCGTCAAGGTAGCGGCGCCCGTTGTTATCGAACAAGTATTGCGCCTTGCCCTCGACAATCATGATTGG
>CAJACJ010000127.1 GCA_903938205.1 uncultured bacterium | reverse complement strand
GCGCCGGCGCCCGTGGCAATTGTGAGCGGCAACACGCCAAGCATGAACGCAATGGCGGTCATAAGAATTGGTCGCAAGCGTTGATGCGACGCGTTCACCGCGGCATCAATAATTCCTTCGCCACCTTCATATCTGCTCTTGGCAAATTCAACAATAAGAATTGCGTTCTTGGCCGCCAAACCAACCAACATGACCAAACCAATTTGCGCGTACACATCCAGCGCCTTGCCGCGGACATGCATGAGCAGCAACGCGCCAAGCACAGCGAAGGTGACAGCAAGCAAAACGTTCAGCGGCAGAATCCAACTTTCATACAGCGCGGCCAACAGTAGGAACACCGCAAGAAGCGCGAACGCGAAGATAATTGGCGCATAGGTGCCCGATTCAATCTGTTGATACGTGGTTCCAGTCCACTCATAGGTCACCCCGTCTGGCAGCGTGGCCGCGGCAACTTCTTCAACGGCCTTGATGGAATCACCCGAACCATATCCGGGACCCGTTGCGCCATTCATCTGAATGGTGTTGTACATGTTGTAACGCGTTGCGTTGTCCGTGCCAACCTCTACTGAATAACTAATGAACGATGAAACCGGAACCATGTCGCCGTTTTTATTCTTAACAAACAACTTCATCACATCGGACAAGTTCATGCGCTGCGAGGCATCGGCCTGAACCATGACGTTGTACACCTGGTTGAACTGGTTGAAGTTGTTCACAAACGACTGGCCAATAGTTTGGCCCAGTGTGTCGAACACGTCGCCCATTGCCAAGCCGTAACTAAGCGCCTTGGTGCGATCAATAGTGAGGCGCAGAATTGGAACTTGGTCTTGGAAAGGCGAACTAATGTTGGCAACTTCAGGGCGTTTTTCTAGTTCGGCAGTGAATGCGGCGGCGGCCTCTGAAAGCAATGGATAGCCAATGCCGTTGACATCTTCTAATTGCAACTGCCAACCAGCAACCGCGCCCAAGCCCGGAATAGGTGGTGGCGGGAATGCAAAAACGTTGGCCTCTGGAATTTTGAACAACTCCGGGAACACGCGCATAATAATTGCGCGCGCGTTCTCAGTGATTGGATCGCGTTGATCCCATGGTTTCAAAATGACAATGATGAAGCCAGCGTTGGTTGTGGAAACCGTCGTGAGAAAGTTGTAGCCGTTAATTTGAATGACATCCACCACGGCTGGATCGCGCTTCACAAGCTCCAACACTTTGGCGCTGACGGCTTCCGTTCTTTCCAAACTGGAACCGGATGGCAACGACATGCCCACAAAGTAGTAACCCTGATCCTCGTTAGGAATGAAAGCAGTTGGCGTGCGCTCAAGCAGAAAAACCACGCCCAACGCGCCAAGGACAAATGTTGCGGCAATGATGTACCAGTGGTGTGCAAGCCAGCGCACAAACGTGGAGTAGCGCCCAGTGCAATACTCAAAGCCCTCGTTGAATATGACAAATGGACGGAAGGTGGTTTTATGTGGTTTCTGCAGGAAAACACCGCATAACGCTGGCGACAGCGTGAGCGAATTAATCATGCTCAGCACAATGCTAAACGCAATGGTGAGCGCGAATTGGTTGTACAGCTGACCCGTAATGCCGGGCATCATGGCGGCGGGAATAAACACCGCAAGCAACACGGAGCTGGTGGCGACAATCGGACCCGCAACTTCTTTCATGGCGCGCTCGGCCGCAATCTTTCCGTTAGGAGCGCCAAGTTCAAGTTGCCGGTACACATTCTCAACCACAATAATTGAATCATCCACCACCAAGCCAATGGCCAGCACAAGTCCAAGAAGCGTGAGCGTGTTAATGGTGAAACCCGCCGCCATCATGATGGCGAAGGTTCCGACAATTGAAACCGGAATGGCGATCATGGGAATAAGCGTGGCGCGCCAACTCTGCAAGAAAATAAAGATGACCAGCAGAACTAGCAGACCCGCTTCGATCAGTGTCTTCACCAGATCATTAATGGAGGCCGATACGAACGCGGTGCTGTCATACGTCACTTGCCACGTCACGCCTGGCGGCAACAGCGGCTCGATTCGTTTCATCTGCGCCTTGACCGCTTCCACAACGGCGTACGCGTTGGCGGTTGGCAATTGATAAATGCTAATTGTGCCCGTGCTTTGGCCATTTCTGGTGCTTGTGGTGTCGTATTGATACGCGCCCAATTCAGTGCGGCCAATGTCGCGAATGCGCACCACCGCGCCGTTGGTGCCACTGCGCACAATGATGTCGCCAAATTCCTCTTCGCTCATCAAGCGACCCTTGGTAATTAAGGTCAAGTCGAAACCAGGATTGCCAACAGTTGGACTTGCACCAATACTTCCAATGGACGCCTGTTGATTTTGATCCTTGATGGCCGCGGTCACATCGTCGGTTGAAAGACCAAGCGCGGTCATGCGCATTGGATCCAGCCACACGCGCATTGAATATTGCAACAGACCAAAGATGCTGATGGTGCCCACGCCGTCCACTCGCGCCAGAACAGGTTGCACAACAATGTTGGCGTAGTTGGAAAGAAACTTGCTGTCGTAGGTGCCGTCGGTGGAGGAGAGCGACACCACAAGAGTCATGTTGGTGGACTGCTTGGTAATGGTCACGCCAAGTTGTTGCACTTGTTGTGGAAGTTGAGCGGTGGCGGTTTGCACGCGGTTGAGAACATCAACCGCGCCAGTGTTCAGGTCATATCCAACTTGAAACGTGACGGTGATCACGCTGTTGCCATTGTTGGTGCTGTTGGAAGACATGTAAATCATGCCTTCCGCGCCGTTAATTTGCTGTTCCAGTGGCATGGTCACCGAGTTGGCAACCGACAACGCGTCCGCGCCGTTATAGGTGGCCGTCACCTGAACCGTTGGCGGCACAACATTTGGAAACTGCGAAATTGGCAGCACAAACATGGCAATAGCGCCGGCCAGTGCGGTGATGATCGCAATGACGCTGGCGAAAATTGGACGGTGGATGAAGAAGCGAACCATGGGGACGTCTGCGTGGTGGAATTATTTTTTCGCGGGCTCGGTGGCGGCTGGCGCGGCGGAAGTTGCGGGCGCGGTTGTCGCGGCGGGTTTAGGAAGTTGGTTCATATCAATAATCTTGGCTCCGGGCTTCAACCGTTGAATGCCATCCACCACAACGCGGTCGCCCACTTTGGGACCGCTTGAAAGTTCAATCAGGCCTTCGATTTTCTTAATCACCTTTACTTGCACAGTCTCAACGGTGTCATCGGCTTTGACGCGCCATATATAAAGATTGGTCTCGCGGGCAAACACTGCGTCTTGCGGAACCACCATGACATTGGGTTGCTCACCCAATGACACATTCACTTTCACATACACGCCTGGACGGAAGATGAGGTTGGGATTGGCAAACTCAACGCGCATCATTAAAGTTCCAGTGGATGTGGAAGCTTGATTGTCAGAAAAGATAATTTTGCCTGGGGCTTGAATGGTGTCGTTGCCGTCAAATGTCACCGTGGCTGTCAGCGGGCCTTTCGCCATTAATGCCGAGAATTTGGGCCATTCCGTGGCTGAAGGACTGAACTCCGCCCACATGGGATCAATTTGCACAAGCGAGTTGAGATTGGTTGTGTTTGAAGTTCCAACCACGGCGCCTTCAAAGAATTGACTGGCGCCCAAGATGCCGGCAAATGGACTGACCATGGTGCAATAGGAAAGATTGATCTTGGCGGTGAGAACGTTGGCCTCGGCCGTGAGAACTTTTCCTTGATCGGTTTCATAGCTCGCGACCAGTTTGTCAAAATCTTGCTGACTGATGGCGTCCGTTTTAAGAAGCGGCGCGTTGCGCTCCATTTCCTTGCGCGAATAATCGCGCTGCGCCACGGCTTGCACAAGTGTTCCTTGCTCCGAAGCCAGCGTGGCCTCGAATGGTCGCGGATCAATTCGGTAAATCACTTGATCTTTTTTGGTGACGGCTCCATCGGCCACGCCCTGCTTCAACAAAAATCCTTCAACGCGCGCGTCAATCTTGATCATGCGCGGCGAGACGGCAAGGCCGGGATACATCTGGTCCAAAGGAACGGTCTGAGTTACGACAAGGGCCGTGGTCACGGGCACGCCATTTGGACGCGCGGGTGGCGCTGGCGGACCGCCGCAGGAAAGAAGCGCGGCTGATGTTGCGGCGATAAAGATGGTGGCGATGACTGATCGCTTGAATTGAAGAGGGTTCATGGTGGTTGTTTGAGGGCGAAACCGTCGAATATTTAGTTTACAGTTGTATGGTGCCCGCCGCCACCACGACGACCGAAATCATCGCGCCAGGCGCCGAGCGAGTTTTACATCTTGGTTCATGGTGGCAAGTTTTTATTGCGGAACTTGCGCCCACACCGGGACGCATGGGTTCCACACTGCGCGCCACCATTGCCATGCTTGTTGGAATTGTGTTGATGGCTTTGGTTGGAAATTCCGCGTTCATTATGTGTCCGGTCACGTCCATGACCGAAAGCACGCCGGGCACGTTGCATTCGCCGCAACTTTTACTGCGGCGCATTCTCACCAGCGTGGCGTGCGGCGCGTTCTCCATTATGTTGGTGGCGGCGTTCGCGCAAGCGCCCATGTTGTTGTTCTTGGGAATTCTTGCCGGCATTTGGTTGCTTCTGTATTTAATAAAACTGTTGCCGGTGGGATCATCCGGTTTGCGCGTGGCTATTTGGACATTGGCTCCACTTATGTACGCGCCACTTTCGGACCCAGCGCACTTTGAAGAGATTGGAATATTGTCGGTGCTTGGTGTTTCAAGCGGCGTGATTATTTCGTACTTGGCCGCGTTGTTTGTTTTCCCTGGCGCGGAGTCGGTGCGCATGCGTTATGCAATTGATGGATTGCTTGCGGAGCAGTCGGCCAACATGCGCATCATTGCGCAGGCCACGCGCGCGGGTCCTGGCGATGAACAAGCGCTTGCAAAACTTGCGGACACTATTTCTCCGTCGGTGCTTGCGCACATCTCGGTGTTGTCGGATTCCATTGCCACATACGCCACCACGGATTCTGCGTTTCCAGAATTGGTGCCGCTGACACGCGTGGCGTCGCTGTCGGATTCAGCCACGGTGCATCTGACCGCGTTAGCGCGCGAAGGTTTTCAAAGCGATCACGCGCGCGCGGCGGCAAGCGATTTAGCCTTGGAAATGGCTAACTTTTTTGATGGCGTGCGCGCCATGTCATACAAGCGTCACTGGGCGCGTTGGGGCGATCGCGCGCCGGAAGTGGCGGCATTGATCGCGCGCGCGGAAGCCATGATTTCTTTTGGCGACAACTTAATCGAACAACTTGGTGATAGCGCGGATGACTTCACGTTGTCCATCGCTGGCTACGCGCGCCGAGGCGGTGGAATGTTTCGCGGCGTGTTGACGCAGACTCCATTGCCAGCGAAATTTGGTTCAAGCGCGCTGGCGCTTCCACTTGGATTTCCGCCCAACAGTCCGCTTGGAAAAGCGCCAACCATTGAAGCGGCTTTGTCGCACTTCAACAAAGACGCCGCGCTTGCCTCTAGCGCCGCGGTGCTTGGACTTGCGCTTGCGCTTGTGCTGAGCGCGCTGTTTTTACCGGGCGGCGTTGGACCATCGGCAATTGGCGCGGTGTTTGTGCTGCAATCAACCGTGGGCGGATCTGGTCGCCGCGGCGTGTTGCGATTTTTTGGAACACTGATTGGCGGAGTCATGGCGGCCATTGCAATTATTATTTTTGCCGCGGGCGTGCAAGACCTTGGCTCATACATATTGGTCATGGGCGTCATGGCGTTCATGTCGGCGTGGGTTTTAGTTGGAAGTCCGCGCACAAATTACATGGGCTTAATGATGGCGGCCGCGTGGATTATTGTTATTGCAAGTGATCCAGGACCGAGTGATTCCGTGGGTCCAATGTTTGACCGCGTGACAAGTGTGGTGGTGGCCGGACTCAGCGTCACGTTCACAATTTGGATGTTCTCCACCAAACTGGCGCGCGTGGCCACCATGCAATCCATAGCCAATGGTTGGCGCCAGATTGGGCAACTTATTATGCGCGCGCAAATGTTGCCGTTTACCGACGCGGATCTGACGGACTTTCGCATGCGCAATCATTTGGCCACGGCCAATCTTGCCAGCACATGCGATTTGCGCGAGCAATACACATTTGAAGCACGAATTGTGATTGGAAACTTTGCGCCCGTGCTTGAAATGTTGGCGCAGCAGCAACGCGTGTTGTTGCTGGCGCGCTCATTGGCAACGGGTCGATTTCATGATTCGCCTTTGAATGATTCGGTGTCTGAACTGTTGAACAAGCCGCTTCGGGTTTTGGTTGAGCGAATTGAAACGCTGGGTGATTTTTTTGTGAAGGTACCGGTGACTGGTGTAGAAAAAGGTCTGGGTGATTTGAATAATGCGGGCGTTGTGAATAATAAAAGCGTTGCGGCTGTCATAAATAATGTTGGCGCCGCAAGTAATATGGTTAACGAAAATAGTGTGGACGGAACGAGCATTCAAACTGTTTGGAAATCGTGCGGCGTGCCAAGCGCGGCGCAGGTGCGTGTGAGCGCGATTGCGCAAGGGTGCAACGCCACGGATGTGGCACGCTTGATCTATCGGCGCGATGCGTTAGCGTTGCTGGAAAATTCCGTGCGCCACGCACAAGACACCGCGCGCCACGGATTTGTTTGGAGCGACAATTCGTTGCACAGCGCGCTTGAACTTGCCGATGGCCAGCGGACTTATGGTGAAATTTTTAATACACTGAAGCCGTTGCCCCAATGAATAAATCCCCCACCAACGCTGTGCGAAACGTGTCGACCCTGCTTCTTGTTTTATTTCTATGCGCGGGTTGCAATCCAAACATAGATGTGGACGGCGCCTTGTTGCCAGCGTGGATGGTCGCCATGATTCTTGGCGTCCTTCTTGCCGTGGGCGCGCGCGCATTGCTTATTCGCACGGGCATTGATCGATTTCTTGTTGCGCGCGCGCTTGTCTATGTGTCGATCACCATTACATTCAGTTGCCTGGTGTGGCTGATTGTGTTCCGCTACTAAGTCATCCATGGCAGAAACACCAACCATTACAAGCACCGTGAATGCGCAAAGCGCGCAGGATGTGCGCCGCCAAAAAATTGCGCGCGTGATTTCATTTGTCTCCATTGGCCTGTGCGTGTTGAGCTTGGGAATATTGTGGAACCAATTGCAGCGCTATCCGCGCACCGACGACGCGTATGTTCGCGCCAACACCATTGGCATGGCGCCGCGCGTGTTTGGGCAAATTGTGGAATTGCCCATCAAGGACAATCAAATTGTGCATGTGGGTGATCTGTTGTATCGAATGGATCCGCGTCCGTATGAAATTGCGTTGGCGCGCGCGCAGGCGCAGTTGGCGGTTGTTGAATTTGATGTGAAGGCGTTGGCCGATAGCGTTCAAGTTGCGCAGTCGAAAATTGAAACATCCAACGCGGAAGTGAACCGCGCGGAATCAGAAATTGTGCGTCGCAAAGCCGATGTTGTGGCAACACAGGCGCGCGCGGATTACGCCGCGGACTATTTGTCGCGCGTCAAGCCGTTGCTTGAGCAAGAATTTATTACCGCCGATCGCGTGGCGCTTGCGCAAAGCGACATGGAAGCCGCCAAGGCCGCGGTTGCGGCGGCCAACGCGGGCGTAGCCAGCGCGGAGGCTTCACTTGTTGCGGCAAAAACTTCCGTGACCAGCGCGAAGTCGGAGGAAAATAAAGCGCGCAACGCGCTGGCCCAAGTTGGTGATGTGAATGTGCGCGTGGCCGCGGCGCGCGTTGAAGTGGACGACGCAAAGTTGAATTTGTACTACTGCGAAGTGCGCGCATCAGTTGAAGGCTGGGTGACAAACCTAAATACAAATGTTGGCGCGTTTGTAAAAGTGGGCGACACATTGTTCTCCATTGTGCAGAACACGGAATGGTGGGTCATGGCCAATTTTCTGGAGACAGAGATTGAGCAAATCCGCGTGGGCCAGGAAGTGGCTGTCTATATATATGCCTATCCCGGCCACCGCTTTAAGGGAACCGTGCAAGGTATTGGATGGGCGCTTTTTCAAGCCAACGGCGCAACGCAGCAATCACTGCCCG
>CAJACJ010000126.1 GCA_903938205.1 uncultured bacterium | reverse complement strand
TATCTATTCACCCAGGATGTGGCTGATGGAATGCGCATGATGTGGTCCACTGTGTATGTATTGTTGATGGCCACATGTATGTTTTGTCCATGTCCGTCGCGCTTGCCGCTAATTTCGTAGTATCGCTTTTACATGCGCGCCTTGACCGATGCGGCTTATTTTGTGGCGGCCATATTCACCAGTCCGCTCTGGCTTTCCTGGCTCTTTCGCACAGGTCAGCAGCGAACAGATTGGCGGGCGCGCTTTGGTTTTGGCGAGCCGTTGCCTCGAGTTCGCACCGAGACTACGGATCATGCGCAATCAACTGCAAAGACAAATGTAAAACGTGGCCGAATTCTTGTGCACGCGGTGAGCATGGGTGAGGTCAACGCCGCACGACTTCTGGTGGAGCGCCTATGCCAGCACTGCGAAGTGGTGTTGAGCGCAACCACCGACACCGGTTTTGCGCGCGCTATTGCAGTTGCGCCCGCGGGCGTGAGCGTGGTTCGCTATCCGCTGGACATGAACATGGCGGTTGAGCGATTTCTAAACCGCGTTCAGCCAGATCTGGTTGCGCTAGTTGAACTTGAAGCGTGGCCCAATTTTATCCGCGCGTGTTCTTCGCGGCGCATTCCCATTGCTGTTGTCAACGGTCGCATCAGCGATCGTGGCTTTAAGCGTTACAAGTTGGCGCGCTGGTTTTTAAAACCGCTCTTCAAGAGATTTCGATTTGTGTCAGCGCAAACGCAAATCTACGCCGATCGATTTGTGTACATGGGCGTGCCTGCGGAGCGTGTGCATGTGGGCGGCACCATGAAGTGGGACGCCGCGCAGGTTGCGCCCATTGCTACCAATCACGCGGCGCAGCAGCGCGCCCTTGAAGATGCGCAGCAACTTGCCAATGACTTGGCGCGCGAACTTGGAATTGATACCGCTCGTCCGCTTGTGGTTGCGGGCAGCACCGCGGAGGGCGAGGAAAAGTTGCTTCATGCGTGCGTGCCTGAAGGAGTTCAATTGTTGTGCGCGCCGCGCAAGCCCGCGCGCTTTGATGAGGCAGCGCTTGACCTACCTGGCTGCGTTCGTCGCACACACAGACCAATTGGAAGCGGTGATGGCCAGCGGGGGAGCGACCGATTTTTGCTTGACACCATGGGTGAATTAAAGAAGGCGTATGCGCTGGCCACAGTAGTTGTTGTGGGCCGCAGCTTTGGTGACCTGCATGGCAGCGACATGATGGAACCCGTCGCGCTGGGTAAAGCCACAATCATTGGTCCGCGCTACGGAGACTTTGCTGATACGGCCCAGAAGTTGCTCGATGCAGGTGGCATGTTGTGCGTGACGCGTGAAGCGCTGCCGCGCGTGTTACAAGAACTGATCGTCGATGCTTCAGCCCGACAACGCTTGGTTGACGCCGCCTTGGGCGTGATTCGTCGTGAACAAGGCGCCACCATGCGCAACGAAATGCTATTGCGCGAACTGCTTCAAGAAACGATCCATTCGCGCGCGCAAGGCGCAACAGCGGGGCGAACATGAGTTCCAATTCGCAGCGTGCGCATTCCACGCCCACCAATTCATTACATGTAACAGCGAGGCGCGCATGAGCGCTGATTCATCACGAGCGAATTCATTTGCGGAAGACACGTTGCTTGCGCACATTTATTCAACCGTCACAGGCTCGGAGCATGTATTGGTTGGTCCAGGCGACGACATGGCCATGATTTCTGTTGGCAACCAACAACTGCTGGCTGCCAAAGATTTCCTGGTTGAAGGCCGTCATTTTTTGCCTACGGCAAGCATGGCGCAGATTGGCCGCAAAGCCGTCACGCGCAACATCAGCGATGTGGCTGCCATGGCCGCCAAGCCTGTTGCAATTCTTGCGGCGTGTGTTTTGCCGCGTTCCATTTCGCAAACTCAAGCTCAAGAATTGGTTAACGCCATATCTCAAACAGCCGCGCACTTTGGCGCGCCGTTGATTGGTGGCGACACGTGCGTGCATGTTGCAAATGGTCCGCTCACAATTTCCGTGACCGTGCTCGCGCAGCCACTTGAAGGCGTGAAACCAATTCTTCGCAGCGGCGCGCACGCTGGTGATCAACTTTTTGTCACAGGCGCGCTTGGCGGTTCACTGCAAAAAGATGGCGGTGGACATCACTTCACCTTTGAGCCGCGTCTGGCGGAATGCCACGCGTTAGCTCGGCTGCTTGGCTCCAATGTGCACGCCATGATGGATCTCTCAGATGGTCTTGCCCGTGACGGCGCTCGCTTTGCGCAAGCAAGCGCGTTGCAAGCGGTCATTATTGCCGAGCAACTTCCGTGCACGCCCGCATGCGTGCAGGCGCACACGCAAGTGAATGCGTGGCGAGGCGCTTTGGGTGACGGCGAAGATTATGAATTGCTGTTCGCGGTTGCGGCTGGCGTGCAGGTGCCCGCGACTATTGGCCCAAACAACACTCCGATCACTCGCATTGGTTTGTTACAAGCGTTGCCGTCTCCAAACGACATCGCATTAGTATGTCTGCACAATCATCAATCGGTTGATGTATCCAAACTTGGACATTGGCATGACTCAATTTGAAATCACAACACAGTCCCACGCGCAGACCGAGGAGGTCGCCTCCATGCTTGCCACGCTGCTTATTGGTGGTGAAACCATCGCTCTGCGTGGCGATCTTGGCGCGGGCAAGACGTGCTTTGTTCGCGGGCTTGCCAGTGGTCTGGGTTGCGATGAGCGTCAAGTGAGCAGTCCGACATACATTGTGTTGCAGCGCTATCGCGGCGCGCGCATAGATCTAGTTCACGTGGACGCGTATCGCTTAAGCAACCCGGAGCAACTACGCGACAGTGGCCTTGAAATTGGCGCGCATGACAGCGTTGCCGCCATTGAATGGGCCGAGCGCGTTGAAAGTGAATTGCCCGAGGACACAATCACAATTTCACTTGCTGCCACAAGTCCAACGGAGCGCGTTATCACCATTCACGCGTATGAAAATTTCATAGAACGTCTTGCGTCAAGCATGCGTCCGCGTCCATGCGCAATTTGCAAAACACCCGTTGAATTTCTTGGTCAAACAAAACCATTCTGCAGCAAGCGTTGCCGCGACGTGGACCTGGGTCGCTGGATTGATGGGCGCTACCAAATCTCTAGGCCCATTGAGCAAACAGATTTAGACGAGGACTAAATACAGAATTTAGAACAGGGGGCTGACGTCGACGAACAGTTGAAGGGGACTTTCAGGTTGTAGAAAGCGCGCGCAGTTGAAAGCCATAAACGAATAATCAGCCCTGCTTTCATGCATTTTGCGGAAATAAATTTAAACAGTGATGTCGCCGCCAATGACTTTACGCAACGCCATAATGGACTCGCGCAACGCCGTGGCAGCCTGGGAAAATTCACTTGTCGCTTCTTGCGCGCGCGACGCATTCTGCGTGAGCGCGTCCATAGCTTGACGAATTTGATCAGCGCCTTGCACTTGGCTTTGCATGCCCTCGGTGACTTCGCTGAAACTGCTTTCAACGCTGCCAACTTGATCAATGACTTTGGTCAGACGCTGGCCGACCTCGCTCACATTGGTCACGCCGCGACGCACTTGCTCGCTGAAGCGATCCATCTCCATCACGCCGCCAGAAACCACGGCCTGCATTTGCTGAACATTCTTTTCAATATCAAGCGTGGCGGCGGCGGTCTGATCGGCAAGGCGACGAATTTCACGAGCCACCACCAAGAATCCACGGCCACTATCGCCAGCTTTTTCCGCTTCAATGGCGGCGTTCACGCTGAGCAAATTGGTTTGGTCAGACACCTTTGTAATGGCGTCCACAATGGAGTTAATGCTGCTGGCTTTCTCAAAAATCATGGACAGACGTTCAGCGACATTGGTGGTCGCGTTGGCAAGTCCTTCCATGGTGGTGCCCATGGCTTGCACGCCAACTCGTCCCTCGGATGCGTTCTGCGACGATTCACTAGCGGCTTTGGAAATGGTTTCCATTTTGCGCAGCAATTCACTGCCAGTCACGGTGATCTGGCGTACGGCCGCGGCAATCTCCACGCTGCTTGAGCCAAAGGATTGCGATACGGATTCTTGTTGCCGGCTGGAGCCAGCCATTTCAATTGCGGTGCTACTAATGCCAACGGTGACGCCGCTCACTTCGCCAACAACTTTTGTAGCGGTGCGCAAAATCAAAGTGCCCATGATCAGAATTCCAACAACTCCAACCAAAAGATCAACCCACATATCCTCCCAAATATCATGCAGGAAGCGCGACCGCGGAATTTCCACCACAACTTTCCAATCAGTCATCGCGACACGAACTAAGGCGTGAATTGATTCCGTTTTAGAGGTTGGATTGATCGATGTGCCATTAAAATTATTTCCACTTTGACCTAGAAACGCGCCCAATGATGTTGCCCACTCTGTTTTCTCAAGAGGCTTGCCAGATAATCCTTCAAACGTTGCGCGCGTTTGTTCGGATGCCGAGGGATCGCCCGCGTAGGCCGCAACAAACACATCCTTATCAGTCAGAAGTAGGAAATTCATTTCATGCTCCAAAGCAAGTTCCTTTATAGCTTTGACCGCGGTGGAAAATGGTCGGGTTATTCCAGCCACGCCGACAAATTTGCCATCAATGGAAATAGGCAGCACAAATTCCGTCACCATTTCACCCTCACTCATATGTGGCTCTGTCACAATAATCTTGCGCGGGTTGCCATTGGAGAAATTTTGCATCGCACTTTTGTACAACACGCTCTCCGAAATATTATTCATAGTCCGTAACTGGATGGATTGAGCGGCATTTGGATCGTGGTCAAAGCGTGGAGCAAATCGGCCGGCTTCATCCGTGGCTTTATCAATGGTGACGGTGTTGGCGGCGCCAGCATCGGTGGAATTATTTGGCAGGGCGCCAATTGATTCATACGCCACGAATACGCCAAACATTGGATTGGCCTGCGCAACAGACTGTAAATATCGAAGGGTGCCAACTTTGTTGGCGTACAAGCCATTTTCCATAGCAAGTCG
>CAJACJ010000125.1 GCA_903938205.1 uncultured bacterium | reverse complement strand
GACACCATTAATAAGCTCGCCAAACAATACGAATCTTCGAAATCCGAACGAAGACTCTTTGTGCGTGGATACGATATTGATCTTAAGAAAAATTTTGAAAAAGCGATTGCGACTAAAGACCCATCTCAATTAAATATGTCGATCTTGCGATTCGTGCAACGCTTGGGGACATGGTTTCAAACACCCCATTCAATTTGGCTGATCGCATCACCGCTAACGGTAGTGGTGATCAAATCAATTTTGATATGCGTGACGCTTGCCTGCATTTTGCAATGCTGTTCCAGGTCACGGGTGATTCATTACATGCTGATCGCTCCGCTGCAATTCTTGCAAAATTTGCGTTAATGATTCCTACCTGGCCAATTTGGAATCCTTATTCGGGGGCACAAGCCGCAAAAAAACGAGAAGAACAGAATAATCCAAATACATTTTCTGAATGGTCGACTGCTGGAATTTGGGGCGACTGGATTTACTCGGATCTTATTATGGCAACCCCATTGGTTGCCGCGCGAGCATTGATCTCCAATTCTGGAGCAATTGAACGGCTCAACGCTAGCGAGCCCGTTACAAAACTTTTTGAACTGTTTATTGCAACCCAACGAAAATTTAGTCCCGATCCTCAGTTCAGTAACATGGATTACTTTCAAATTCGGGGCTTTTTAGATTTTGGTCTTTTACTACCAGATCCTGAATTAGTCCATGAAGGGGTTCGCCATCTTGACAATTTGTATCGTGCTGGATTTCGTCCGGATGGGTGGTGGCACGAGGGATCTTCTGCTTATCATTATGATCAGCAAAGGGGTTTAAAAGCAATTGCTCAAGAAATGCTCAAGGGCTACAGCGATCCAGTTGGTTTCCAATGCAAGACTGACGGAACTCGTTTTGATAATCTTGATCTTTCTCTCTTGGTTGAAAACCCATCCGCTCGCGCGGATGCTGTGACCAAAAAACTTATTCTTCCAGATCAAACATTTCTTGCGGTTCACGATACGCAATGGCCAACACTGGGGCCAAATTATGTACAAAATAACTATTCCTTCCTCCTCGGTTCAACGGGGCAAGGGACTTTAGTTTCAGGTAGCGGGGATTCTCTTGCAATGGCCACGCTGCATTGGGGAGCCACTTCATCGCACAGTCATTTTGATGCGCTTAATTTTAATCTGTGGGCCAAAGGCGTGGAGCTGATTAGCGAAACCCAATATCAACCTCGCGCGGGTTCAAAATCCACTCGTGAATGGCACACCAGTACCGCCGCACACGTAACCGTTGTTGTAAATGGTCTTGATCAAGGTCCAAAAGGAAAATTTGGATCAAACCTGCGTGAGAAACAGCTCAGAGATGCAATCCCTGGAGTTCCCGATTGGCAGTGGCGTTGGATTTCGGGTTCGTGCGCAAATGATTCTGGTGACCTGCGCTTATTCAATACCGACTTTCCAGAAGTACAATTAATAGAAGCTGATGCCACAAAGGCTTACGACAAGGTTGCTGGCGTGACCATGTATCGACGAACAATTGCACTAGTACGTATTGATGACAATGACGTTTATGTAGCCGATATTTTTCGTATTAAGGGTGCTAATTCTTACGACTACATGTTGCACTCCTGTTTGCAACGGTTGCAAGAACTTAAAGTTTCCATTCCATTAAAACCAATGACTGGAAGTCTCTTTGGATATTTAAATAATCTTCAGAGTGCAACCACCGATGCTGAGTGGATAGCGCTATTTAAGCTTGGAGAAGAGTTACAACTGCTGACCTTTATGGCGCCAGCCAAGGACACAACTGTTATTCAGGCAAGTGGCCCCTCCATGCGCGGAATTGGAGACGCACCATTTGTAGTTGCCAGACGAAACGGTGACCAAACAACTTTTGTTGCGGTTCACCATCCCGTGGTTGGAAGCAAATCTAGAGTGCGCGGCATTGAATTGCTTCCAACAGATTGCGAGACAAGCATTGCGCTTCGCGTGAAGCTAGATAATCGCACAGATACCATCTTCTCATCTGTAGATCGGGCGGATATATGTGCGACAAAAGATGGAATGCAATGTCGCGCACTGTTTGCCCATGTAGCCACGAGCGCTTCTCCTGGACAAAATTGGGCATATATGGTTGATGGTGATCTACTGCGAACGCCTCATGGAACGATCGAGGGCGAAGTGTCGTATCAAGGGACAATAACGGCAACAACCAGCACCGAGCGGGGTGATTCAGCCAATGGATTTGTAGTCGCAGAGCAACTGCCCATGGGTCGCTCTCTTATGGGTTCGGCCGTCATTGTGGATCAAGCGGGAGAAATGTCTTGGTCATATCGGGCGGGAACCGTTGTTGCTAATAGTGGCGGCAATGGCTCAACAATTGAGTCTCCTGACGAACCTGGTTTTACGGTTGATGCAAACGGAATCAAGCAACTGTATTTCCCATGTTGGGGATTCAAGGGGAAAGCCACTTACCGAATTCCTGGACATGCAACCTTACGCCCTTCAAATGCGGGAGCATTTGAAATGGAACAAACAGGCAATGCAAAGTTGTCCGCGGGTTCGAATGATGCCGTGGGTGATACAAAGAAAAAATAAAATCAGTTATGCCAACCCACCCAAAAATTATTAAAATCAGAGATTTAAATTTTAGGTAGAACCGCGCGCGCAAGCGAATCGCAAACCAAATCCACCTGCGCGTCAGTCATGGTTGGAAAGAGCGGTAAAGTTAGTTCTCTACGACAAATTTCGCGCGCCTGTGGAACTTCTCCAGCACACTCGCGGTATGCCGTGAAATCTTGAATAGCTGGGTAATGAATACTAGTTTGCACGCCATCATTCTTCATTGCCTCAATAATCCCTTGGCGATCAATGCCGTTATTGAGCAATATCGGCATGATGTGCCACGTGGGCGTGCCCCTGTCATAGTGGCGAAACGGAACGGAAATTTCTTTGATTTTGTCCAGGTGTGTGAAATATCTTGCCGTCAATTCACCACGACGAGCATTCGCCGCAGGCAGTTTTTCTAGTTGAACCAATCCAAGTGATGAGTGCATTTCATCCATTCGATAGTTCAAGCCGGCCTCAAGAACGTCATAGGTGCTTGCGCGACCCTTCATACGATCAAAGCTTGCAACCGTCATGCCGTGTGACCTGAGGTTCTTACACTTTTGGTACAAGGCTTCGGTGCGCACCACCACCATACCGCCTTCGCCAACAGAAATATTTTTGTTTGTAAAGAAACTCCAGGCTGACACATCGCCAAAGGTTCCTAGTTTTTGACCTTTATAATCGCCACCTGGAGCGTGCGCGCAATCTTCAATCAATGCCAATTTGTGCCGCTTGCAAATTGAAACAATTTCATCCATTGCACAGGAGTACCCCGCGTAGTGAACCACCATGATCGCCTTGGTGCGGGGAGTGATTTTTTTCTCGATATCGGCGGGGTCCATTGACCAATCAGCCATGGAAATCACGTCGGCAAGCACTGGAACTCCGCCAGAAACCTTGACTGAATTGATGTCCGCAATAAACGTCAAGGATGGAACGATGACTTCATCTCCCGTGGTAATGCCAAGAGCAAGAACTGCCACGTGCAATGCCGCGGTGCCGTTTGATACTGCTAAACATCGCGACCCGTGACCAAGTTCCTTTGCAAACGCCGCTTCAAAGTCAAGAGTGCGTTGACCCATGGTGATCCAACCAGACCGAAGCGTTTCCACAACAGCCTCAATTTCAGACTCATCAAAATTCAATTTAAAAAGCTGTACTTTCCAATCTGGCTGGGCTGAACTCATTGCATTCTCCTTGCTAAGTAGGCGGGTATGTTGCGAGTGAGATAAAGTTGATATTAGCCACGAAATAAAAACTGGGAATTACTGTGTGGGTTTCTGAATCCAACATAAAACATGGGTTCTGAGCAGTGGAAGTATGTTG
>CAJACJ010000124.1 GCA_903938205.1 uncultured bacterium | reverse complement strand
GGCGTCGGCCAACGCTTTTTGCGCCGCGCGCTCAGAAGGATTCGCTTTTTGCGCCGCTTCCAACGCCTCAATGGTGGCGCGGTCAAAGAATGTGAACCAGCGCAACAACTTTCCAACTTCCTCATCGGATGCGTTGAGCCAGAACTGATGAAAGCGATACGGCGAAGTTCGCTCCGCGCTCAGCCACACATTTCCAGATTCGCTCTTACCAAATTTCGTTCCGTCGCTCTTCAACAACAGCGGCGCGGTCAGACCAAATCCTTCGCCTTGCGAAAGTCGGCGAATTAAATCAATGCCGCTGAGAATATTTCCATATTGATCGCTGCCGCCCATTTGCACGGTACACCCATGCGCCTTGAACAAATGCGCAAAGTCGTAGGCCTGCAAGATCATGTAGCTGAACTCGGTGTAACTCAGTCCCTGCTCGCGGCTTTCAAGGCGATTGGCCACGCTGTCGCGCGTGACCATTTGATTCACGCTGAAATGTTTTCCAACATCACGCAACACTTCGATATATCCCATCTTCAACAGCCACTCGGCGTTGTCCACAATCACGGCCGCGTTGGGCCCGGTGAAATCAAGCAGCTTCTCAAAAATCTTGCGCTGCCCCGCCACATTTTTCTTCACCTGCGCTGGATCAAGCAATTGACGCTCGCTGCTTTTACCGCTTGGATCGCCGATTAAACCAGTCGCTCCGCCCATGACCACGATGGGCTTGTGGCCACAACGTTGCAAGCGCGCCAACAACATGGCGGACACCAAATTGCCAACGGTCAAACTATCGGCGGTGGGATCAAAACCCGCGTAGGCAACCCGACCAGGCGTGGACATGTGCGCGGCCAAACCCTCAGTGGTTTGATGCACCATGCCGCGCCATGACAATTCAGCCACGAAGTCGGATTGATTCATGCGAGAAGTCCCACTTGCAATTAGTGCGCCATCGCAGCGCTCTTGGATTGAATGCTTGCCATTAATTCAGTCCAACTGGACACGAATGAAGCCGCGCCTTCCACTTGCAATTCATTGCCAACTTTCTCAATGGAACATCCGGCTTTCTCAAGCGCGGCCACGGTCGCTGGACCAGTTCCACCATCAGTTCGCAACACGCCATCAAGCGAACCATGATCAAAGAAATCATTCAGCGTTGACTCGGGCATGGTGTTCACGGTGCGCGCCGCGGCGAGCGCCTTCACATACATAATGTCCGCAAGCTTTGGATCCTTGGTGCTGGTGCTGGCGAAAAGGAATCGCTGCGGACGCGCGCCTGCGGCTTGCAACTTCAAGAAGCGATCGCTGGCATACAGCGCGCAATATTCCTTGTAGCAGACTTGCGCCACGGCAATGCCGGCGGTGTTCTTCAAGTTCTCTGGCAATGTTGCCGCAGTCTTCTTGTCCCATCGGCTGACAAACATGCTGGCCACACTTTCAACAGTGACGGATTTGCCCTCTTTCATGCGGCGTTCAAGGCCTTTTAGGTACGCATCGGCCGCGGCCAGATATTGCTTAGGACTGAACAACAGCGTGACATTCACGGAAATTCCACGGTAAGTCAGTTCTTCAATCGCTGGCAAACCTTCAGCGGTACCTGGAACCTTTATAAATAGATTCGGGCGATTCGCCTTGGCGTGCAACGTAACGGCTTGATCAATGGTTGTCTTGGCGTCGCGCGCAAGCAACGGACTCACTTCAAGACTCACCCAACCATCCACGCCGCCAGTGAGCGCATGAATTGGCTTGAACAAATCGGCGGCCTTGGTGAGGTCGGTGATGGCAAGCTCAAAGAAAAGTTTTTCGCCGTCAATGCCTTTGGAAAGCAGATCGCGAATTTGTGGATCGTAATCATTGGAGCCCGTGATGGCCTTCTCAAAGATAGTTGGATTGCTGGTCAAGCCGACCACGCTGTAACTATCGATATATTTTTTCAACTGCCCCGTCTGCAACATGCTGCGAGTGATGTTGTCGACCCAAATACTTTGACCGGCGATTGAAAGAAGCGCTGTTGCTGTCATGGTGATCTCCTTGTGTGGGGTTGACTAAGCAGATTAGCGAAATTTTTTACAAGCGCGAAACTGAAAGTAAAGATTATGTTTATATTTTTGAGCCACTTGATTGCGGCGCATTCGCTACCTTTACTGCAACTTCCAAAGGAAATACCAATGACAACAGCAACACCAACAACCACACCGACCACCGCCCCAATCACGCCTCTTGATAGCCGCCCTGAATGGAAGGCCCTTCTGGCGCACGCCGAGAAAATCAAGGCGACGCATTTGCGCGACATCTTCAAGCAGGACCCAAAGCGAGGCGGCGAGTTGGCCGTGAACGCGCTTGATATGCATTTTGATTTCAGCAAGCAACGCGTGACGCGCGAAACTTTGCAACTGCTCTTCGCGCTGACGCGCGCCTGCGGATTGGAAGCGCACCGTGACTCCATGTTCCGCGGCGACAAAATCAACAATTCTGAAAATCGCTCCGTGCTGCATGTTGCGCTGCGCGCGCCACGCAATGCGGTCATCAATTCGGACGGCATGAATGTCATGCCAGATGTTTGGGCCGTGCTTGACCACATGAGCGCGTTCGCGGAAAGCATTCGCAGCGGAACATGGACTGGTCACACCGGCAAGCGCATCAAGACCGTCATTAACATTGGCATTGGCGGCAGCGACCTTGGTCCAGCCATGGCCTATGACGCGCTGCGTAACTTCGCCCATCCATATGTTGATTGCCGCTTTGTCTCCAACGTGGACGCCAACGATTTCTATGAGAAAACCCGCGGTTTAGACCCTACCGAGACGCTCTTTGTCATTAGCAGCAAGACATTCACCACGCTTGAAACCATGACCAACGCCAACAGCGCGCGTGAGTGGTCCATGAAGGGCTTGGGCGGCGACGCGAAAAGTGTGGCGCGACATTTTGTTGCCGTCAGCACCGCACACAAAGAAGTTGTGGAGTTTGGTATCGATCCAAAAAATATGTTTGGCTTCTGGGATTGGGTCGGCGGCCGCTACAGCATGGACAGCGCGATTGGTCTTTCAACCATGATCGCGGTTGGTCCCGACGGCTTCCGCGAATTGCTTGATGGCTTTCATGACATGGATGAGCACTTCAAGAGCACGCCGCTAGAAAAAAATCTGCCAGTCATCATGGGCTTGATTGGTTTGTGGAACAATCAGTTCCTGGGCGCGGATGTTCTTGCCGTACTTCCATATTGCCAATACTTGGACCGCTTCAGCGCGTATCTGCAACAGTTGGAAATGGAATCCAACGGCAAGCATGTCACACGTGACGGTCAACATGTGAAATGGGAAACATGTCCCGTGGTGTGGGGCCAGCCTGGCACAAACGGTCAGCACGCCTTCTATCAAATGATCCACCAAGGCACAAAGTTGGTGCCATGCGATTTCATTGCTTTTGCCGAGCCTTTGCACGATATTGGCACGCACCAAGACACGCTCACCGCCAACGTGTTGGCGCAGGCCGAGGCGCTTGCGTTTGGCAAGACCACCGCGGAAATTGTGGCCGAAGGCGTGCCGCAATGGTTGGCCATTCAGAAAACCATGGAGGGCAACCGCCCATCCAACACCATTCTGTGCAAGAAACTTTCGCCACGCATGTTGGGTCGATTGATCGCCTTCTACGAGCACAAGGTGTTCACGCAAGGAACAATTTGGGGCGTGAACAGTTTCGATCAATGGGGCGTGGAACTTGGAAAAGTTCTTGCCAAGCGAATCATTCCAGAGTTGTCGGGCGCGCCTTCGAAGTTGGCGCACGATTCCAGCACCAATCAACTCATCGAGACCTATCGCACGTGGCGCGGGCGTTGATGAAGTGATTCGGAGATGTGTTTCACCTTGAATCATCCGCAACCACAATCGGTGCGTCATCGCAAGCTCGACTGTTGTTCATTCACAACAAGAGTGATCTCTCCATGATTCCAATCGCACCACCACTTTTTTTCTCAGCATGGCGCGCAACATTTCGCGCGGGAATGACACGCAGCCGATTCCTGCGCGACATTGTCGCAGGAATCGTTGTGGGCATCACATCCCTGCCACTGTCCATGGCGTTCGCCATCTCAGCGGGCATGACGCCGCAATCGGGTATTTACACCGCCATCATTGGCGGATTTATCGCCGGCTTTGTGGGCGGTTCGCGCTATCAAATTTCCGGCCCCACCGCCGCATTCATAGTGATTTTGCTGCCAATTGTGCATTCAATGGGCGTGGCGGGATTGCTCCTGGCCACCGGATTGGCGGGTGTCTTTCTTTTGCTCATGGGCCTGTTGCGGCTTGGCAAACTCATCGACTTTGTTTCATTTCCAGTTATTGCTGGCTTCACATTTGGTATTGCTCTTTCGGTCATCATTCTGCAATTGCGCACGCTCTTGGGCGTGACTGCGCCAGCAACAATTCATATTGTGGACGAGGTCCGCATGGTGTACACGCACATGTCCACCCTGAACTGGTGCGACACCGTGGTTGGCGGGTTCACGCTGATCAGCCTTTTCACGTGGCGTCGCTTCATCACTATTATTCCAGGCACACTTGTTGTGCTGCCCTTGTCAGCCTTGCTGGCTGTGATCATGGCGCGCATCAACCCCGCGTGGCAACCGCTTACCGTTGAGAATCATTTCACATCCATAATTGATGGCGTGAAAATTTCCGGCATTCCAACAGGCGCGCCGCACTTTGATTTTCCATGGAATCTGAGCGATCCCACCAAACTTGCTTTTGACTTTGAGCACATCAACTTGATCGTTCGAGCCGCGGTCGCTATCGCATTGTTGTCATCCATAGAAACGTTAATCACCGCCGTGTGCGCGGATCGACTCACGGGCACGCGCCACAATCCAGATGGTGAATTGGTCAGCCACGGCTTGGCTAACATGATTGCGCCATTCTTTGGTGGGTTTGCAACTTCAGGCGCAATTCCCCGTACTGCAGCCAATATTCAATCGGGTGGAACAAGTCCGTTGGCGTCGGCGGTGCATTCCATTTCTTTGTTTCTGGTTGTTTTATTTCTGGCAAAGTGGCT
>CAJACJ010000123.1 GCA_903938205.1 uncultured bacterium | reverse complement strand
TGCACAAAACCATGCTTGGGCCAACGACATTGGCGCGGTCATTAATATTGACAATCGTGGCGGCGATGGACCAGCGCAACTCTTTGAGACGGGCCCGAACGACTTGGCGCTTATCAACGCCATCGCGCCGCACATCACACATCCAGTCATGGGTTCGTTCTTTGTGGAGATCTATCGGCGCATGCCCAATGGCACCGATCTCACCGCTTTCTTGGAGCGCGGACAAACGGGCATTAATATTGCATGCACTGGCGCAATTGCGCGCTACCACACTTCTGCCGACACATTCAGCGTCGTGAATTTGGCGGCGTTGCAGCATGAAGGCGACATGGCCACGCAAGCATTGAGCGGATTGTGCGCCATGCCCGCGGATGCATTTCCCTCCGATAGTGCGGTATTTATAGATGTTTTTGGCCGATTCATCGTGGCGTGGCCGGCGAGAAGTGGAGTTGTTCTTTCCTTTGCCGCGTTGCTTGGCGTGGTTGGATTTGGCACCCATGTTGCGCGCAATCAAGTGAAGAATGAAAGCGGCGGCTTGTTCACGCGCGACTATTTCAAGGGCGCGCTAGCAGCCGTGGTTGCGCTTCTGGCAACCATTGCTTTGGTCATGGCCGCTTCTTGGATTATGGAGCGAGTGAATTTATTTGGACGAAACTACGCGACTGGATTGCTTGCGCAACAGAGCGTGGCAAAAGATGTAAAATCAAATTGGGCCGCGCAGTTCGCGGCAGCCTACTGGCCGCCGTATGGAATTTTATTGTACGTTTTTCTGGCCGTCATTTGCGTTCCGGTTTCGTGGCTCACCGCGAACGGATTGCTGAGGGACAACTCACCCTGGAAAAGTTGGTGTGGAATTTGGAGCGCGCTGGCAATATTCAATCTCGTCATCTCGTTCATCGCACCTGGAGTTGGAGCAATTCTTCTTCCTTTAGTCATTAGCGCGGGTTGTGCGGCATGGCTTGGCGCATCCATCTTTGGTGTTCAAAGCGCTGCCACTTCCTTTCTTGCAATTTTATTTCCCATCGTCATCGCGGCCACTATGTATGCTCCTCTAGAAATACTCAGTTGGTCAGATGTGGGTCTTTCCATGCCGCTTTTTCGCGGCATTTTGAGCGGTTTGTACGCGACTTTTTTATTAATGCTGTTCGCTGTTGCGCCCTCTTCACAAACGCTACGCGCCAACACAGCGATAGAACACGCCGCGCTTACGCCAGTGCATTGACAAACTTTTCCAGTCGCTCCAACCCTTCGCGAATGTTCGCTTCTGAGCAAGCAAAACTAATGCGGATATTTTCGCGCGCGCACTCTCCAAAATCTTCGCCAGGCACCACGGCCACAAATGTTTCCTCAAGCAACGCCTCCGCGAACGCTTGCGCAGAATCAATGACGCGGCCTGCCGGAGTTTTCAAACCCAAGCATGCATGAATGTCGGGGAATGAATAAAAAGCGCCAGTGGATTTGCAGACATTCAATCGCTTGATGCCACTGAGCAACTTGTGCACCAACGCTGCGCGCGCCGCAAACGATTGGCGCATGGTCTCAACGCTCGCGGCGGA
>CAJACJ010000122.1 GCA_903938205.1 uncultured bacterium | reverse complement strand
GTAATGTTCATCATGACTTTTGTATGACACCACAAAGAGTCCCGAACGGTCGGGACTCTTTTATTTTCAAAACTTTTCCCAAGACATTGTTTAAAAACTTTTCAAACCGTTTCATGAATTCTTTTATGAAACAATTTCATCCAGGAGATTCTCATGGCCATCGCAACCGCTAACACGCCCGCCACGCATACCGCTTTGACTTCTTTGTTCGCAGCCGTGCAAGACGCGCACCTTCTGAACAGCACCGCTGGAATTTTGGGTTGGGATCAAGAGACCATGATGCCCGATGGTGCCGCACCTTTGCGCAGTCGACAACTTTCACAACTTGCGCGGCTTGCGCATGAGGCCTTCACCGCGCCCAAAATTGGTGAACTGATTGCCGCGGCGGAAGGGGTTGTGGCTTCCATGCCAGCGGACTGCGCCGATGCGGTGAATGTGCGCGAGATTCGCCGCGACTACGACAAGGCCACGAAATTGCCTTCGTCGCTTATTGCGGAATTGGCGCAAACTGGAAGTCAAGCGCAGCATGCGTGGGTTGAGGCGCGGCGCGACAGTGATTTTAAAAAGTTCCAGCCGTGGCTTGAAAAGACGGTGAAATTGAACATTCAGAAAGCGCAGTGCCTGGGTTGGCCCAAAGGCGGCGAGGCTTGGGACGCGTTGGCGGATTACTACGAGCCCGCGCTGACCGCTGCCGAAGTGACCAAGGTGTTCGAGCCACTGCGTGCGCGTCTGCAGAAATTGCTGGATCGAATTCGCGTCGCGTCCAAGCATCCATCAAATGCGTTCAATGAGTTCGCGTTGCCAATTGACGCGCAAGAAAAGTTTGTGCGCTACATGGCCAAGCGCATTGGATTTGATTTCAACTGCGGCCGGCTTGATCGCAGCGCGCATCCATTTTGCGGCGGTAGTCATTGCCGCGATGTGCGCATGACCACGCGCTATACCGAGACCTGCGTGTTTGACGCGCTTGGATCCACCATGCACGAGTCTGGCCATGGCATGTATGAGCAGGGGCTTGACTTCGCGCAAGCGGGTTTGCCCATGGGCAGCGCGGCCGGTTTGTCCGTGCACGAAAGTCAAAGTCGAATGTGGGAAAACCAAGTTGGCCGCAGCATGCATTTCTGGAAATGGTCGCGTCCACAACTCAGCGCGTTCTTTGGCGACGCCTGCGATCACTTCACGCTTGAACATCTCTATCAAGCGGCCAATGTTGTTGAGCCTGGTTTCATTCGCGTTGAATCGGACGAGGCCACGTACAACATGCACGTCATGATTCGCTTCAAGTTGGAGCGCGACATGCTCAATGGCGACATGGCCATTGCGGATTTGCCCGCCATTTGGAACAAGCTGTACAAGGAATATCTGGGCGTGACTGTGCCAGATGATCGCCGTGGTTGCTTGCAGGATGTGCACTGGAGCATGGGCGCAATTGGCTATTTCCCGACCTACACCTTGGGCACGCTCTTGGCGGCGCAGCTGTTTGAAAAGGCCCGCAAGGATATTCCTGGCCTTGAAGAAGGCTTCACTCGTGGGGAATTTGAGCCACTTTTGACATGGTTGCGCAAAAACGTGCACTGTGAAGGCCGTCGCTATCGACTTGATGAGTTGTGCCGCAAAGTCACGGGCGCGCCACTGTCAGCCGACCCAATGATGCGCCATTTGGAGGCCAAGTTATTGCCTTTGTACGGTTTGGAATAAATTTCATTTTGTGCATCGAAATCAAGCGGAGTGCCGTTACACTGAGGTGCTCATCATGGAATTTAGAAACGTAGCAATTATCGCGCATGTCGATCACGGAAAGACGACTTTAGTTGATGCCATGTTGCGCCAAGCCGGCGCCTTTCGTACCAACGAGGCGCTGACGGAGTGCGTCATGGATTCCAATCCGCTTGAACGCGAGCGTGGAATTACCATTCTCTCCAAGAATTGCGCGGTGACCTACGAGATTCGTTTTGGTCCCAACAAGGGAACCATTTTGCGCGTCAACATTATTGACACGCCAGGCCACGCCGACTTTGGTGGCGAGGTCGAGCGCGTGTTGCGCATGGCCGATGGTTGCGCGCTGTTGATCGACGCGCTTGAAGGCCCCATGCCGCAGACGCGCTTCGTGTTGCAAAAAGCAATTCAACTTGGTCTCAAGCCAATCGTTGTTGTGAACAAGTGCGATCGACCTGACGCGCGCACCGACGCCGTTGTGAATGAAGTGTTTGACTTGCTCATTGAACTGGGCGCCGATGAAATTGCGCTTGATTTCCCTGTGCTTTGGGCCAGTGGACGCGATGGCTGGGCCAGCCGCGACAAGACGGAAAAAGATCGTGGCGTGGATGATTTGTTCGACGCCATTCTCACGCATGTGCCCGCGCCAAAGATGGACGCCTCAGGTCCACTGCAATTCTTGGTGACTAATTTGGACTACAGCGAATACGTCGGACGCATTGCCATTGGTCGCGTGATGCGCGGAAGCATCAAGCCAGGCATGGCCGTTGGTTTGTGCCGCGCCGATGGACGTATGGATCGCGGACGCGTTTCCAAAGTGAATCAATTCCAAGGTCTTGGTCGCCGCGAGGCGCAAGAAGTTTTTGCCGGTGACTTGTGCGCCGTTGAAGGCATTCCAGACATCACCATTGGCGACACGGTTGTGCATCCAGATTCTCCAGACGCTTTGCCGCGCGTAAGCGTGGACGAGCCAACGCTGCACATGGTGTTTCGTATTAATGACGGACCGCTTGGTGGCCGCGAAGGCAAGTTTGTCACAAGCCGTCAATTGTCCGAGC
>CAJACJ010000121.1 GCA_903938205.1 uncultured bacterium | reverse complement strand
GCGTGCGTTAGCATTATGAACATGAGCAGTCCGTACCGCCTTTCGTTTGTCGCGTTCTTTGGGCGCACATTTGATGAATACATGCAAATGTTCGCGACCACGCCAGAGGAATTGCGTACAGGACGCACTCTGGATTGTCCAAGTGGTCCCGACAGTTTTATTGCTGAGGGTCTGCGTCAAGGTTTGGATGTTGTGGGATGCGATCCCATGTATCAATTTGATGCCAGTGAAATTCACACGCGTGGCAAAGCAAGCATTGACGCGACTTTTGAAGAGCTGAAAAAAAATCCAGACTCACTACACCACAAAAACTTGGAAGAGTTCACGCGCAATAAATATCTGGCGCTTGAAGCATTCGCCGCGGACTACGCGCTGAATAAAAAACACGGCCGCTATGTGCATGCGTCGCTGCCCACACTGCCATTTGCTGACGGCAGCTTTGACAGGGTTTTATCGGCGAATTTTCTCATGTTGTATGCGTGCGTTACGGATGGCGGCTTATATGACGGCAGAGAGTTTGATCTTGATTTTCATTTGCGCTCCGTGGATGAACTAGCGCGCGTGAGCAAGCATGAAATCCGCATGTCACCCACCCGTGCGGCATCAAGTCCATGGGGGGAGCACCCCTACTTGCAAGCTGTCATGGAACGCTTGCGCTCACACAAATTCACGGTGGAACTTGTTCCAAGCGTGTACGACGATGGCTTCGGCACAATCAACCATCTGCTTGTGGCGCGTCGATCCATTGCTTCAGATTGATGATCAAAAGAACGTTCATGGGCAAAGCAAAGCCAAGTTGCTATGAAGATTATATTTGCAGGACTTTATATAAGTATTTGATGTTCAATCACTTAAGTCATTGAATGTGAATTGTGTTAACAGATAAATTTAGCGAACCTGCCGCCAAATCCATGCATATAGTATTTCCCTGCTTTTTTGGCGCGTGCTAAAAATTTAGGGGAAACACTTACCAAAGGATTGTGAAACTCATGTTTGCAAAATCATTCGTCGCCGTCGCATTGCTCGCCACCACTTCAGTTTGCGTTGCCGTAAATACAACAACGCAATACGGCCAAACAGCCACTGCGCCAGCAGCACCAGCCGCAAAACAAGGAACCATTGTTCAAACAGCCAAGGATGCTGGTCAATTCAACACACTGTGTGAACTTGTCGCAGCCGCTGGCTTGGTTGACACGCTCAACAGCGCGGGACCATTCACCGTATTCGCGCCAACCGACGCTGCATTTGCCAAGTTGCCACCAGAAACTGTGGCCGCATTGAAGAAGGATCCAAAGGCCCTCGCAGCAATCTTGACCTACCACGTTGTGCCAGGCAAGAAAGACGCCGCCGAAGTTGTGAAGATGAAGGAAATCATGACGGTTGAAGGTCAACCAATCATGATCACCATTGTTGACGGCAAAGTGATGTTGAATAAATCCGCCACCGTGGTCAAGACCGATGTCGGCGCCAGCAATGGCGTGATCCATGTGATTGACACCGTGATTATGCCACCAGCCAAGAAGGCCGATGCAAAGTCCACGGACATGCCAGGCATGGGCTCTGGAAGCAAGAATTGACTTTGTACTTAGTTTGAAACAACGGAGCCCGGTCTTATGGCCGGGCTCTTTTGTTTTTTAAAGCGCAACTTCAAAATATATTTTTTCTTGCTGCAGAGCGATCGCGGACCACTGATACTGCGCGGCAAATCGCAGCCCCGCCGCGCATAATTTCTGCCGCAACACATCGTCTTTCAACACGCGCGCCAAGGCGGCGTGAAGCGCGTCCGCGTTGCGCGGATCTTCCACTAGCAACACATTGGTTTCATGCGAAAGCAAGCCTGAAATACCGCAATATTTCTGGCCGCTCACAACAACTGGAACTCCGTTGGCCATGGACTCCAACACCACCATTGCAAATGTGTCCTCTAGTGTTGGGTGCGCCAAGCAATCCACTGCGACATATGCGGGGCCCGTGTCTTTGATCGATCCTAAAAAGTGCACGCGATCCGCAACGCCCTCCGCTTTGGCGCGGCCTTGAAATTCCACAATGTGCGCGGGATTTCCAACAACAGCCAGCCATGTGTTGTCGTGGAATTTGGCAAGCGACTTCAGCAATGTGTTCAAGCCCTTCTTTCCATAATCATTGCCCACAAACAAAATGCCGCAGCCCGCTTGCGGCAAACCCAATTGCTTGCGCGCGGCAAGTTGTCGCTCTGGCGTTGCAACTTCGCTTGGCATGGTCACGCCCGGCGTAACAACGCGTAATGCGGCAGTTGCGCTGGGATACGCCAGAATCATTTGGTCGCGCAGAACCGTGGAAGTTGCAACAACGCGGCGTTTGTGGTGGCGCGAAAATCGCGCTCGCTCAAGCACCAAATAGGTGATTAAGCGAGGACTTGTGGCCACTTTGAGATAACGCAACAGACGCCGCATGAAACTCGCCGAGTGAAACAACTTGTATCTAGTCGGCAACACATGCACGGTTTGCACTTCACCGCGCCAAACATTTTCATGTGAATGCGTCACATCAAAACCGCGCCGCGTGGCGCGCCATGTTGCGGTGGCGTACCACAGTTGATTTAGCCAACGCAATTTCAATGGTGAAGCCGACACCACGTGAAAGGTGACACCTGGAATATTGTGCTCAATTCTTTGCGCAAACACATGAATGTCGTGTCGTGGCGCAAGTTGCTCCACAAGCGCAATGGAGTATCGCTCGGCGCCGCCGCCGGTTGGCGAAAAAAATATATTTAGCACAGCGACACGCAGGCGCCGCTTGTCAGAAGTATTTGATTGTTTGTGCTGCATATTCACGCCTCTTGAAATATCAGATTTACCGTTTGTTGAATTCATTTGTCAATGCGCCAATCATTCAATTTCGTGGCTAAAGCCGCGCATTGTGCAATGATGCAATTCATGCGCGTCGCCTGTCTTCATAGCGCGTGGCCAACTTCATCCACAACAACAGCAAACTTGTTGAGCGCGTCACAATGGCCCGCGGCAACTGCATAAAGTCCTCGCCCGCCAGGCAACGACCACGCGCGGTTGTGGTTGCCGACATGTACCCCGCGGCGCGCGCCATGTCCACATGTTCCTGCGTGAAGTCGCCGTAGGGATAACAAAAGTGGCGCACGGGCGAACCCGTCACGCTTTCCAATTCCGATTTGCACAACGCAATTTCTTGCAACGCATCTGCCGTCGACACTTGCGACAACTTCACATGGTGCCTGGTGTGCGCGCCAATTTCTTGTCCGCCATCAATCCACTGGCGCAACTGTTCAGCGTTCATAAGCGGCGCGCTGGCAATACCAATTTTGTGGTCCCACTGATTTGTTTTTCCAACATACTGGCTCACCGCAAAACACGTTGAAGAAAAACCGTGGCGCTGTAACACGGGCAACGCGTTGGTGTAATTATTTAAAAAGCCATCGTCAAAAGTAATGCCGACCACTTTTCCAACGCGCTCGCCCCGCAAATACGGAAGCAAATCCGTCATGGAAACACCGCGATACCCAAGCAATTTCAACAAATACATCTGGCGCGCGAAACTTTGGGGCGCCACGCACAATCCACGCAGCGGCGCGCCCTTTGCTGGCGCCACTTCAATCTGGTGGTACATCAGAATGGGAATTGGCAAGTGATTGGTTGAGCGAGCAATAGTCATATTGTTATTTGTGGGCAGTCCAAGCGTAACGCAACAATTCAAGCAACTTGCAAAGACACGGGGCAGCGTGGGGTACATGTGGTAAACAAGCTTGCGTACACACTATTTATCAACATAAACCTTTGCGAAATAACAATATACGTTTTAAGTCGCTAGCCCAAAGACCACCGATGAATGCCAATCATGAGCCCTTATTGACATATAATAAATAGGTTCCGATTTAAATTTGAAAATGCAATGCCAATTCAAATTGGGCCAGTAATTCATCAAATTTTTCTTTCATTATTCTTAACTATTTAAAGACCTCTTGAATCTTCAAGCAACACAAGGTCGAACGCCGAATTACTATAACTACTGG
>CAJACJ010000120.1 GCA_903938205.1 uncultured bacterium | reverse complement strand
CAGGAGTATTTGCAATTGACAGAGAAGGGCGTGGCCCGTGAGTTGGCGCGCGCGGCGCTTCCAGTGAGTGTTTACACCGAGTGGTATTGGAAGTGCGACTTGCACAACACGCTGCGATTTCTTTCGCTGCGCATGGATTCGCACGCGCAGCAGGAAATTCAGGATTACGCGCGCGGCATGTTTGATTTGATCAAGCCGCTCGTTCCAAATAGTTGCGAGGCGTTTCAGGATTATGAAATGGAAGCCATGCATTTAACGCGCCTTGAAATTGAGTCGATTAAGAATGGCGCGCCGATTAACACCACCAACAAGCGCGAGCAAGCGGAGTTTGAAGCCAAGAAGAAGCGGTTGGGTTTGTGAGCCCGACTACTTGAGGCAATGCGCTTTTCAAATTATGAAACGCCTGGAAGTTGGCGTGGCGTTGTGTGTATGAAAAGAGTTCCGTGCACATGTGGTGCGAAATGATCGTGGTGGCTTCTTCATGAAATTCATCCAGGGTTCTTTGAAATCCCCGCCACGCTTTGCCCCGTGGATTGTTCACTCTTCCGATGGCGTAGTGTGGTTGCGTTCGCCACTGTTGCATGCGGCAGGTTTTGTCCACGCATTTAGCACGCGTATTGGCGGCGTCAGTCCGGCGCCCTTTGACAGCTTGAATTTGGGAATTGCCGACGCGCCTGGTGAATCGGATGAGTGGGAGCGTGTGAATGAAAATTGGCGGCGCTTTTTAACTGCGGTTGAAATGTGTGATCGACAACTTGTGCGCGCCGCTCAAGTGCATGGTTGCGCTGTGTTGCAAGCGGATCGCCAACCCGACATGATTCGCAACGCGCCGCCATTTGTGCAGGGCGACGCCGTTCTTTCCGGGGACTCCAGTCATGCGCTTGCCATTCGTGTTGCAGATTGTGTTCCAGTTCTTATCGCGGATGTTCAAACGCGCGTTGTGGCCGCGGTGCATGCTGGTTGGCGCGGAGTGGTGTGTGAAATTATTCCAGCGACCCTGCGCGAATTTGCCACACGAGGTTCGCACATGCGCGATGTGCGCATTGCGATTGGTCCTTGCATTCAACAAGCGGCCTTTCAAATTGGCGAATCTGTTGCGCTTGAATTTCAGCAACGCGGTCTTGGCTCTTGCGTTATCCCCGATCCCAATTGCCAGGGAAAGTGGCTTGGCGATTTGCCCGCGGCCATTGACCAGCAAGCGCGCGGGGCAGGTGTTGCAAACGAACACATTGAAAATTCAGGGGCTTGCACCTATCAAAACCCAGACTATTTCTTTAGTTATCGACGCGATGGGGCACGAAGTGGGCGATTAGCCGCCGTGATTGGGGCTTAATTGAAGAAACGGGCAATTTGGGTATGAGTGAATACGGGTCGAAAAAGCCCTGAAGAAACTTGGAAATGTTTGGATATGTCGCATACTTGACTTGCAAATTTCCAAATCCGTTGCATAATTCTATTTGTATCGGGGTCTTGTATTTGCCCTCGTCACAAAAGCTTGGATGGGCGAGGGCTG
>CAJACJ010000119.1 GCA_903938205.1 uncultured bacterium | reverse complement strand
GAATACTTTCCAAGGCGTCGGAGGCGCGGCGTGAAGCCGTCATGCGAATGCGAGAAATATTCCGCGCGCGGCCCAGTTGACTAAGCGAGCTAGCCACGGCGCCAGAAATAATCGCGGCGATCATAATGGCGACAACCAATTCAATAATCGTGAATCCGCGTTTAGCCATTTTTCATAGCCTCATTTTTTTTCTCAAAGCGATCTTTACGATCGATTGGTTCTTGCGGCTTGCGCTCCGGCAAATCGTTTGCATTTCGCGCCGCCACCTTGGTGGCGCAACGATGTTCCACGCCGTTGATGTCTTGCACTCGCGCCACAACATCCCACGCATCACCTTCGCCATTGGAGGACAAGTCAATCGCAAAACTCCATTCGTCCCAAGGCGCATCGCATTTTCCAACCACTGGTCTTCGACGTGAAAAATCCACTGGACCTTCAGCCACAACTTGACCAAGCAATTCATCCAGCAACGCGGAGGCCTGCGCCTCGCGTTCGCCGCGTTGCAACATGACAAGGCTGCGTTGCGACAACGTCACCACTGCGGCAAGGCCAAATGCAAGCAATAAACCGCCAAGAATTGCGTCAATCAGCGCAAAGCCGCGGCGCACATTACGTCGTGGACGCATCACCATGGTTCACGACTCATTCCGCGCGCGTCTAAATCACGCGTCTCTCTTTGATCTTCCACAATTTTTCCATTATCAACACGAGTGGGCATAGCCGCGCTCGGATTCAACAAAAGAAGTGAATCAAATCCGTCGGTGCTCACACGCATCTCAATGAGGGCCCGATTGCCAGATGGTGATCCCACAATTCGCCATTCACTTCCATCGAGGCGCATTCCATCGGCCATCACTTCCAACTGCACACCTTCGGGTATGCGAACAGGCTGCACAAATCGGTCGGGCATCCATTCCGCTGGATCTGTCGGACGATTTGGAATTGGTTCCAGCGTCCAAAGTTCAATCGCACTTGAATCTGGATTCATATAAATAGCGCATTGTTGTGAGCCCGCATTGTCGCGCCACGCAAACAAACTGAGCAATTCAGAGAGGCGCTCCACTGCGACATCGGCCTTGCCTTTGGAAAGACCGCGCAAGCGTGGAATGACAACCGATGACACGACCGCCAAGATGGAGATGACCACAATCAATTCGAGCAGGGTGAAGCCGCGGCGCATTACTTCACGCCACGCCGTTTTACGGCGCTCCGTTGATGATGTCTTTGTTTGGGCCTTCGCCACCAGGTTGGCCATCGGCGCCATAACTCACGACATCAAAATCTTTATTGTATGTGGGTGGATACACCAACACATATTGGTGCTTCCAAGGATCAGTCAGTTGATTCACATTGCTAATCAGGGCGTCGTCGCCTTCACATAATTTGGAAAGCTCAAAGTCGTCGCCCACTCGATCCATTCCATTTTGCACCATGTACATGCGCACTTGTTGCGACAAGGTGTTCACGTCGGCCTTCGCCTTGTTCTGTTTGGCGTTGCCGAGCAAGCCCATGACATTGGGAACAATCAGCATCGACAAAAGGGCCACAATGGTGACGGCAATAATGATTTCAAGCAGGGTGAAGCCTCTTCTGGCATGGCGACGAGAGCGATTGGAACGATCTAATTTCATAAAGGTCTCTTTCAGTTTTTCAAGTTGCGTGGGTGATGT
>CAJACJ010000118.1 GCA_903938205.1 uncultured bacterium | reverse complement strand
GACTGGTGGATCAACGCCCACACCTTTAACAACCCAACGTACTTCACAACAACTACCAATAAAACGCTTGATGTTCCTGGCAATTTCAGCACGGGTAACAACGGCTGGCTCATGGAAATACGCGACAAGAATGACGGTCTTGTGACAGAGGCTTGTGGAGAAGGCGGACCGTTGTACGGTGGTAGCGGCGTCAGCAGCACAGAGGTTGGCAAGCTAGAGGATCAAGCTTCCGCTGATATCACCAATGCCTCGTTTGACGACGGCGACAATTCCTCATTTGGCTCACCTAATTCTTGGAAGGATGCGATCTTTGTAACTTGCAAGGTGCATCAGGATTTTGCAACCATGCGTGCGCCAGTGTTGGAAGAGTGCGCTTCATGCACGCCAATTTTCTTGAATGAATACAACGCCGTGATTTCCACTGGTTACTTGAACGGCGGCACCGCAACTGTTGATGCCAATGGTGGCGCGTCTGTTGACACACACTTTGGCCGCGTGCTTGGCAACGGCGGCAACTGGATGGAACTTGTTGTGGTGATTGACAATTTGGATCTACGTGGTTGGACGCTTTCTTGGCGTCAAGTTGTTGTTGGTGGAACTTCAGGAACCATCACCTTTGGTGATGCAAGCGGACTCGCCGCGATTCCATCGGGAACAATTCTGACCATCATTGATCGCAATGCGGCGGCTGGTGGAATGAACACTGATCTCACGGTGAACATTTCAGGCGGCGATCGCTGGATGAACATTTATAGTGGCGACACCAATGTGATCGCGGCCACCACAAGCACCAAGCCCGGAGCAGGATTTGGCTCATTTTCAACCAGCAACGATGAGTGGGAACTCACCATCAAAGACGCAAGTGCAACTGTTGTTGCGGGTCCATTTGGTGAAGGCTCCGTGGGATATTTCCTAGGCAGCGTTGGCTCTGATGACGTGTGCCGCCTGGAGGAAAATCCAAGCACGCATATTTCACAAGTCAGTGACTTTGATGACACCGCGCGCTTCAGCACTTTCGGCGCGCCAAACCAATGGGCGCAATGCCCCGATGACAGCGTTGTGATTTCACAAGATTTCTCGGCGCTTGGCGATGGCGTGTGTCAAATTTCCGTGCCTTGCTACGGTGATCTTGATGGCTCGGGTGAAGTTGACTCCGGCGACGTGTCGTTGACTCTCCTTGAGGCTGGTCCCTGCGATGCTTGCCCAGCTGACTTGGACGGCTCGGGTGAAGTTGACTCCGGAGATGTTTCTCTGGTTCTACTGAGCACTGGTCCTTGCCAATGAAAAAAAATACCGCAATAGATTTTAAAAATATCAAGGCCGCGTTCACACTGGTCGAGTTGTTGGTTGTCATAGCCATTGTTGCGCTGTTGCTTGGATTGCTTATTCCTGGATTGAACAATGTCCGTTCACGCGCCAAAGAGATGGTGAGTCAATCCAAGATGAAGCAGTGGGGCGTTGGCTATGTCAATTTCGCGTCGGAGCGCAAGGGCATGTTGCCCTGGGAAGGCGAGAAGGACGCGAATCTCATGCCGCGCAATTTTGCTGATAAACAGCGGTGGTGGGGGAATGTTGTTCCGCCGTACGTGGATCAACAACCCTACGCGGATTTGGCGCTTCCCGACCAAGGCGTGCCCGTGCCGCCTGATGGCAATTCAATTTTCATAGATCCCTCCGCGCAAATGCCATCGGCCTACAGCAGCGGTCAAAGTGTGTTCAATGGTTGGACAATTCCAAATTCGAAACTGAAGTTTTATTTTAACTATGTGCCAAACTCAAATTTAAACAACACCATCGAAGCGGAAATGGACGCGCTGCCATCAACCGATGAGCGCAGCACCGCGAAGAAATATGATCCAAAAACTTCCGCGGTGACCGCTGATTGGATCGACGCACGACGCATGCGCATGAGCCGGATGAAGAAGCCATCAAGCACTGCCATATTGATGGAAATGAGATCCATTCCAGAAGAGCTCGATGGAGCGGGAATGAAGGACGGCAAGGCTCCGCAGTTTTGGCATCCTTATTACGGTGAACTTTTAAATCGTCATCGCGGAGATTGGCAACGCTTTGGCGCGCGTCATCGCAATGGTGGGCATTTTGTGTTCGGCGACGGCCATGTTGATTGGTACGAAAATATTCTTGCGTGCACTCCCAATGGAGCCTCCGAGCCATCTAAAGTGGGATCGTTGGACTTCAACAGGGCGGATTTAATTTGGGATCCGCTTGGACCTTCATACAAGGATTGATCTCAAGCGGGGTCCATCTTTGGACACGCCTACAAGCGTGCCACGGAAATCGCCGCAAATGATGCGGAAATTTGCACGCACACAGTGAAAGGCCGAGGTGGGATTTGAACCCACGAATCACGGATTTGCAATCCGTTCCCTTAGGCCACTTGGGTACTCGGCCGAGACCGTATCCTTGCATCGAACGCCGTTGGCGTCAACGCAATGAGCACTTTAATTCTGAAATCTTTTGCAATGATTGGTTTCGCGGCAATGTGCGCGCATGCAAGCCAGGCGCTTCCACCCGTCGCCACGCCAGCGCCGGTTGCGCCAGCTAATGCGTCGTCGGTTGTCCCACCCAAGGCGAGTGACCCTGTGAGTGCGCCATCCTCTGTAGCCGCGGCGCAGATCGCTGCAATCAAAATATCCCAGCGTCCGCCACTTCTGACTGAAGGAGCATTTCTCACCCAAGTCGCTGGCTCCCTTGAGGCAAGCGAAGGTGATCAAGGATGGGAATTTCGCTTCCGTGACTCGTTTGACGGAGAACCCGATCGCGTTATGCAATTGCTTCCTTCGATCACTCTTGCCGACATGATTCGAAATCGCGCGCAGATGAAGCCGGGCTCAATCGCAAAGTTCGCGTTGACTGGTCGAGTCACTTTGTATCACGGCGCGAATTATGTTATGCCACTTTTCGCCACCGTCATTTCGGAATTTCCGCCGCGGCAATCAAGGCCAATATTGGCTCCGCCCGGCGCGTGGTATGGCTCAAGCGAAGCGCTTGCCCTGGCGGAAAGTCGCGCTGGTAAGGGGCAACTTGCCGCAACACAAGCTTCAACGGCGCTCATGCGTAAGGCGTTTTTGTCACTGGCCTCGCCGCTTTCATCTCAGGCTTTGGCTGCTGAAAAATCGCAGAAGCAAAACATGATTGGCGGAATTTCGGCCGACGACATTGAGCAGGAGTTGGTCGCACGTGTTGGAGACATTCAAAGATCCATGGACGCGCCTCGCTTGCCCGCGTTGAATCCAAACGCAACCAACGAGATGAAGTGGCTGCAACCTGGAAGGCGAATGCATGATCGACTTGGCACGGTGATGCGCGATCCCGTGAATGGCGTGTGGCGATTTGTGTTTGAATCCAGTCGTGGCAGAGTGGGCGAGCGAGAAGCGGAATTG
>CAJACJ010000117.1 GCA_903938205.1 uncultured bacterium | reverse complement strand
TATTCCTAAGCCACCTGTGAGAGTAAACGATTTACTAAATTCGTAAGTCTGTTCCGACAATGTGTTGTTTGTGACAACAGTCGAATAAGAAACTAACGCTGCATTGGCCCCAGATGCGATCATTGCTGTTGCAAGCAATGGCATAACAAATCCTTTTCCCAAGCCCTTTTGTAAATACATAACTTTCCCTTTCCTCAGATCTTATTATTTTGAACCCGGTGCGCGGCTAACAAATAACCGCGACCTTCCCTCAACCTATTATCTGCTTGCTTGCGCAAGACGGATATCTCTTCAATACCTCATACGCACAATGTCGAGCATGTGTTGCAGCAATACAAGATTCCAAATAAATTTGTGACTTCTCGGCATTGGGCTAGCGGACTATCGAGCTACAAGCCCGATTTTCAGCCTTTCATGTCAGATACATACTTGAATTTGATTTCCAACTTGCCAAACTGGAATGTAAATAATTCCATTTAATTTGAAGTTATTGGACTCATAGTGTATTCCATTAGAGCATTCCAAGGCTTTTTTGGGGATCCCCACTCATATCCACACGTTCTTTCAAAGCATCGAGGCGCATGAATTGCATGTCAGGACTTGGGAGTGCGATTCCATGGAGCGTTCGCATTTCATTGTGAAAGCACACGAAAGTATTTTCAATTCGTAGTTGCAGTACTTCACTTGAAAATGTTTGGAAGAACTGATTTCACTTGTATGGTGTAGAGCTTCGGCTCTGGAATCCTTCGGGATTACCGCCGCCAGACGATTGAAATTCATTTCGTCTTAGTGCGACAGCGGTGTGATATTCAAAGTTGTTTCCAAAGCGCGTCCGCGCCAATCCGCAATCACTTGCCGCATTTGCGCGGTGGTGGTGGCGGTGCGAACACCTTCTTTGAGCGGCTTCACGTGGCCCATGTTTTTGCCATACCAACTAATGCGCTTGCGCATGCATTCAACCGCGCTTGAACCTGGGCTGTACTGTTCTAACAGTTGAATGTGGCGATCAATCACCTGACACTTCTCATCCGGCGTTGGTTCTGGAAGCAATGTGCCTGTGGCGATCAAGTGACTAGCGCGCTGGAAAATCCAGGGAGTGCGTAGAGAGCCACGACCAACCATGACGCCTTTACAGCCGGTCTGCCGCATGATTTGTACAGCGTGCTCGGGCTCGGTCACATCACCATTGCCAATGATGGGAATATTTTTCACGGCGGCGACAACTTCGCCAATGCGATTCCAATCGGCGTGGCCGCTAAACATTTGACATGTGTAGCGACCGTGCACGGTGACGGCGGCAATGCCCACATCCTCAAGTTGACGGGCGAGTTCAGGCGCAACAAAGCGATCAGGGTCCCAGCCCAAGCGAACTTTGGCGGTGACAGGCACGCGACCGTTGGTGTGTTTGGCCACCGCGTCAACGATTCGTTTGGCAAGTTGTATCGTGTCGCACACGTGGCAAAGCAGTAGTGAACCGCCGTGTTTTTTGGCGACTTTGTCAACGGGGCAACCCATGTTGATGTCAATTAATTTTGCGCCATGATCAACCGCCCAAATTGCGGCTTCCGGAAGTGGGTCCGTCCAATTTCCGTACAGCTGCATTCCGCAGGGCTGATCAAACTCGTTGGTTTGCGCAAGTTCAAGCGAGCGACGCGCGCCGCGCAACAACGCATGACTATTTAATAGATCGGTACTTGCCAGACCTACACCACCTTGCTCGCGGCAAAGAATGCGAAAAGCAAGATCGCAGTGGCCAGCCATCGGCGCAAGCAACATGGGAGTTTGAAGTGTGAGCGCGCCAATTTGAAGCATGGAGACAGTCTATTGCGCAGGACCGTGAAGATGAAATTTATTTTATTGAAATTCACAACCTGATATCGTCATTGCTTCATGGCAATTGACAATCCTGATTCAACCGATTTGCCTGATTCGTTTCGCGAGGCGATTACGGGCGATTTGCAAATGAATTTGGGTCTGCCTCTTGACTCCAAGAATTTAAAACCTTTGGATCTCTTGAATCAACTTGCCAATTCCGCGTTGGGTGAACGCGCTCCAGATCCCATGCCCACGACCATTGGGCGCTACCGCGTTGAGCGATTGCTGGGTGTTGGAAGTTTTGGCCGCGTGTATTTGGCCCATGATGATCAATTGATGCGCGCGGTGGCGATCAAAGTTCCTCGATACAACATTGCCCAGCATGCTGAGCAAGTTGAAGAGTTTCTGTATGAAGCCAGGGCGGCG
>CAJACJ010000116.1 GCA_903938205.1 uncultured bacterium | reverse complement strand
GCATGAACTCGTCGCCGCGTTCGGTGTTGCTTACTGGGTGAGCAATGTGGTGGTGAATGGCGGCTATCACATCAACATTGGAAAAGTTGTCGCCACCAGACTTCTTCGTCAACAAGTCATACGCCTTCTTCACGCGCTCCCAGCGGTGGTCGCGGTCCATTGCAAAGAAGCGCCCGCACACGGTGGCGAGTCTTCCGCCGGTTGTGCGCAAAACATTCTGCAACCACGGAACATATTTCAACGAGCCTTGCGATGGTGTATCGCGGCCATCTAGAAACGCGTGCACAAAAAGTTTATCGCTGTTCACGCCGTTGGCTTTGGCCGCGTTCAAAATAGCCTCCAAGTGCGACAGGTCGCTGTGCACTTGGCCGTCGCTGAGCAAGCCCATGACATGAACGGCGGCGCCCGATTTTTTGGCGTGCTCAAACGCCGCAATCATTGACGCGTTGCGCGCAAATTCACCGCTACGAATGGCGCGCGTAATGCGCATGAGTTCCTGATCCACAATTCGACCGGCGCCAATATTTTGGTGCCCCACTTCACTGTTGCCCATCACGGGTCCGTCGGGGCCAATTGGCAAGCCAACATCTTCACCACTGGTTTTAATCAGCGTGTGCGGCCAATTTTTTTTAAGGTCATCGGCGCATGGCGTGCGCGCAAGTTTGACGGCGTTATAAGAATCCTGCTCGGGTTGCGGATTTTGTCCCCACCCATCACGAATGATCAGAACCACCGGTCCAGATTTGTGTTGCGGATTTGCTGCGTTCACTCCCTCAGGATACAGCGATGGATGTGGCGCAACCTTGCTCATGTGCTTTTTTAACTGTGCCACATGCTGTATTGCGCGCGAAGTGATGCGATAGCATGGCGCGCGTTTTTGCCGCAAATTGTGCGTTCATTTCATGTTGCCGATTTTTGCGCCGTGCTGTTACGCTTGAAGCGCATGTCAGAAACAACAGCATCCGTTCCGTTTGACGCTGATCAAGCCACCGCGCTTCGCGACCGTTTGAATTCAGTTCGCCAACGTGTCGCCGCCTCCGAAAAAAAATCTGGTCAGCGCGCGGGCAGCGTTGTGTTGATCGTGGTTTCCAAATCTGGAAGCATTGAGCAAATCCGTGAAATGGTGAACATGGGTCAGATTGATTTTGGCGAGAACCGTGTGCAACAACTTTCGCAGCGCGCCGCAACCATTGGTGAATGGATTTCTAGGCGCAAAGAAATGGATCCAAAGGCCACGCTTCCACAAGTGCGTTGGCACATGGTTGGTTCGCTGCAGCGCAACAAGGTTAAAAAATGCGTGGAGACCGCGCGCCTAATCCACTCCATTGACTCCATGCGTATTGCGGAGGAAGTGCAAGACGCTTCAACGCGCCGACCAACGCCAACAGAAGTTTTGCTGGAGGTGAACGTGTCCGGCGACAGCAACAAGCACGGCATTGCGCCGCCAGCTGTGAAACATTTAGTGGAACAACTTCTTGGCATGCCCAACATGAAGCCACGCGGAATTATGTGCATGGGTCCCCTTGAGGGCGGACTTGACGCGGCGCGACGCACGTTTGAGCGCTGCCATGAATTGTTCCAAGAAATTCGCGGCAGCGGCGCGGGTGGCGACGTGTTCAACATTCTCTCCATGGGTATGAGCCATGATTTTGAAGTGGCCATTGAAAGTGGCGCCAACATGGTGCGCGTGGGTTCCGCCGTCATTGGTGATCCGCAAGTGGCCGAGACCACCGAAGAGTGATCATGAGCGACAGTTGGTGGAACAACCTGCGCGGAAAATTTCTGGCCTTTGAGGGTCCCGACGGCAGTGGAAAGTCCACGCAGATTGCGCGCCTAGAAAAATTTTGCAAGGACAAAAATTTAAAAATGCTCACCGTGCGTGAGCCGGGTGGAACCGCGATTGGTGAACGCGTGCGCGAGATTTTGTTGGATCCGCAACACGGTGAAATGGATGTGCGCTGCGAAATGCTTTTGTACATGGCCAGCCGCGCCCAGCTTGTGAAGGAGCGCGTTGAGCCCGCGCTGCGTGATGGAACATTTGTTCTCAGCGACCGATTTGTCGCAAGTACGTTGGCGTATCAAGGCACTGCGGGTGGTTTGCCACCGCACGAAATTCGCGCCGTGGCGGAGGTTGCCATTGGTGGTCGCTGGCCAGATCTCAATGTTTTATTTGATGTCGACACCGCTATTGCCATGGCCCGATTGAATCCATTAATGGACCGCATGGAGGGCAAGGGCTCGGAATTTCACGCGCGTGTTCGCCAAGGCTATTTACGCCAAGCGCAGCAGAATCCGAATGATTTTCTTGTGGTGGACGCGGGTCGCTCTCCTGACGAAGTGTTCGCGCAACTCACGGGCGGCTTAGAGCAATGGTGTTCAAAATGCGCCGCATGCGCGCCGCAAAAATAACTTTATAAATGCAACGTGTGTGATTCACTTGCCCGCGATTTTAAATCAGCCAATTGAAGGCTTACGAACGCCGCCTACGCGCCATGGGAACTGGCGGTGTTGCCGCGCCGCGCATGCGCGCATTGGCGCTGGCCGCGCGTGTGTGCACTTGCGCGATCTGGTCGGCATCCAGTCCTTGCAAGTATGCAAGCGCGCACGCGTTGGCCTCGTTGAAGCCCTCTATGTTGATGGTTTTATTTTCAACGCTGTATGAGAATGCCGCCACTGAAAGATCCGCCAACACTTGCAGGGCGCAACGGACCTCTGGTGAATCCGAAGCGTGTCCGTCCTCTATCATTTTCATAAAATAGCGCGCCGCGGTGATATGAATTTCCTCGCCAGCCAAG
>CAJACJ010000115.1 GCA_903938205.1 uncultured bacterium | reverse complement strand
TGCAAAAAAAACGAGTCGCCTGTTTAAGGGCGACTCGTAATTGAGTTGACTTGTTTGAGGCAGTGTTCCCGACCGCGTTCAAACATATCGTCCCAAATCTGGTTGGCTTGTCTGGTGCAGGTTCCCGCTGCGGTCCGACATGGCTTTCCAGCACATCAAGATTCGTTGTTGTCGCGCTTCCCAACGCTTCAACTCGCTATCCATAGAGGCGCTCTCAACTGGTCAATGCAACACTGCTCGCTCGCATTAGAGCAAGAAAGGTGGTTTGCATGACAAAGATCGGCCGTCCCGGCATGTCGGAAGCGTCCAAGGCGGAGTTGTGGCGTCGATGGAAAAACGGAGATTCCTTGCGCGAGATTGGACGCGCGTTGGAAAAAGAAGCCGCATCAATTCGCTGCGTGCTCGCTCCGCATGGAGGCATAATGCCGCGCGAGCGACATCGATCGCTGGTCGCATTGTCAATGATCGAGCGCGAAGGAATTTCGCGAGGACTGTCTAGCGGTCGATCCGTCCGCGGGATCGCCGCATCTATTTCACGATCACCCTCAACGGTGAGTCGTGAAATAATTCGCCATGGAGGTCGCAATCTGTATCGAGCCGCGGATGCGGACCAGAACGCGCAAGAGTTAGCGCGCCGCAAAAAGGTTTGCAAACTTTCGCGCGAGCCAAGGTTGCGCGCGTTTGTGGCGCGGCGGTTATCAATGAACTGGTCTCCCGAACAAATTGCGGGATGTTTAAAGCTGGAATTCCCCGATAATCCAAACATGCAAATTTCACACGAGACCATTTATCGAAGTCTGTTCATTCAAGCGCGCGGCGTGCTGAAAAAAGAGTTAATCAAGCATCTTCGATCACGTCGCACGTTGCGTCGCACTAGGCACGCAACTAATAAAGGCCAAGCACGTGGACGAATCGTAGATGCGGTATCAATCAAGGATCGTCCAGCCGAGGTGGAAGATCGCGCGGTGCCTGGGCATTGGGAAGGTGATCTTCTTTGTGGTTTAAGCAACACGCACATCGCGACCTTGGTGGAACGGAAATCGCGCTACACCATGTTGGTTCGAGTCGCAGGCGGCGACACGAGGAGCGTGGTGAAGGCACTGAGTAGAAAAGTTCGTCAACTTCCGATTGAACTTCGCAAGTCATTGACATGGGACCGCGGTTTGGAAATGGCGCATCACAAACGCTTGACGGTTGCGACAAACGTGGCGGTGTATTTTTGTGATCCGCAATGTCCGTGGCAGCGCGGCACGAATGAAAACACAAACGGACTGCTGCGCCAATTTTTGCCGCGCGGCACCGATCTATCCAAACACTCGCAAAGAAAACTCAACGCCATCGCATTGTTGCTGAATCAGCGACCACGTAAGACTTTGGGCTTCGCCACTCCCGCTAATATATTGGAGAAATCGTTGCGTTGACCGGTTGAGAGCGCCGATGTAAACGTAAAAAACAGGTGGTCACAGTCACGCAATACAAAATATTTTGAAGATTGTTGCCAAAGGCCTGTTTGCGGGGCAGAAATGGGGTTTGTTTGGGTGGTGATGTCGCTGCCAACCCGCCATCAAAGCAACTCAATTGCATGGCGCACAACCCAAATCGCAACACGCTAATGACGATAGCTGAACAGTTTGCCCGCCAACACAACATGGCGCGGCGGCGGACCAGCGAAACCATGGGTCAATGCTCGTTCATCGCGCTCTTCTAGAACAATGGCGTCGGCGCGCTTGCCCACGTGCAGGCTTCCAACTTTTGTTTCAATGCCAAGCGCGCACGCGGCGTTCCACGTCGCGGCCGTCAACGCCTCGCTGGTCGTTAAGCCGCAGTGACGCACCGCCAAGTGCATTGCAAATCGCATGTCAATGGTGGGGGCGCTTCCAGGATTTGAATTACTAGCAACCGCCACGGCCGCGCCTTGATCAATCATGGATCGGCCGCGCGCGTATGAGCCACCAAGCGAGTACACGGAGCATGGCAACAGCACCGCGATTGTTTTTGATTGTGCCAGCGCCGTGATGGATTTCTCATCGGCTGCATCCAAATGATCAACAGTGGTCGCGCCGCATTCAATAGCCATGGCAACGCCACCGATTGAATTGAACTGATCGGTGTGCAAGCGCCGTGGCACGTTGTATTTTTTCGCCTGCGCAAAAATCTCGCGGCATTGCTTCACGCTCAGCGCGCTGCGTTCACAAAATGCGTCCACCGCCACGCCTGGAAATTGCCGCGCCAACTCCTCGATATGCGCGGCGAATTGTTCTGGCCACGCCGCGTTGTCCGCTGGAATTGCGTGGCCGCCCAAACAAGTTGCCACCACAAGTTGCGGAGTATTTTTTGCGGCTTCGCCAATGGCGTCGAGCATTTTTATTTCGCTTTGCCAATCAAGTCCGTAGCCGCTTTTCACTTCCACGCTACCCACGCCCAAATGTGCCAACGCGCGCAATCGCTCGCCAAGTTCCTGCGTCAAGACATCCAGAGTTGCTTGCCTGGTTGCGCGAACCGTGGACATAATTCCGCCGCCCGCCGCCAAAATAGATTCATAACTTTCACCCGCGCGCAGTTGCTCCCATTCACTCCATCGATTGCCCGCAAAACACAAGTGCGTGTGGCAATCAATCAGCGCGGGCATGCACACGCGGCCGCC
>CAJACJ010000114.1 GCA_903938205.1 uncultured bacterium | reverse complement strand
GGCTGCTTGGAAAATCATTTGGCAACATCAACAATATTTTGGGCAGCACCACTGCGCAAATGCGTCAGGCTGTTCAGGTGAAAGTCACATTCTCTGGTCCGCTTGAAGGCGATCAATTGCAAATGAAAGTGGAGCCCAATTTGGATTTGCCCAAGGGCGAAGATTTACTCAAGGGCCTTGGCGGCATCGCCGAGGGAATTCTTGGCGGCAAATCTGGCTCGGGCACAACCACCACAACTCCGCCGCCCGCTGGCGCGCCGCCAAAGCAGCAAGACGTTGTCGGCGGATTGCTTGACAAGTTTTTGAAGAAACCAAAAAACTAAATCGCGTCGCAGGCCTTCGCAATCACAACTGCAATGTGTCCCCGCGTTGACGCGCGCAAATTATTTCAAGGCTTTCCATGCAATCACAGCAGCGTGGTATTGACGCGCGCAAATTTATTGAAAGCCGCGCATTCGCGGCGCAATCACATTGGCTTTTCGCCAATGGTTTGGTCGTACACCTGGAGCAACTTTGACTTGTCAAAGATCAACTCTTGGCGCGATAAACCAGTGATTTCATAATGCGGCGTGAGCTCAATGGCGTCCACTGGGCACGCTTCCTCGCACATGCCGCAGTAAATGCAGCGCAACTCGTCAATATCAAATTGCTTTGGATATTTCTCGCGGTCATCCCACGGACTTTCGTCCGCCACAATGTGAATGCAATTCGCGGGACACGCGGTGGCGCACATGAAACACGCAACGCAACGCACGCGACCATCTTCATCTTTATTCAAGCGATGCACGCCGCGGAAATTGGGACGGAACTGTCCGCCTTCCTCAACAGGGCGATCGTCGCGCTTCTGCTCTGGATATTGCACCACCCAAACATTTTTCTTGGTGGAACCGTTGCGGCCAAAGTTTTCAAACGCGTGGCGCATGGTGGTGCCGAGTCCCTTGAACACCGACACAACAAAAAGATTCTCGGAGCGGTTGAGTTTGCTCTCAGTCACATCAATAATTTGGTCGTCTGGAATTGCCATGGGGGTGTCTCGGTGATTGGCGTTGAAGTGTAGGCTTCCATGAAATCCATGCCAGCCTCTGACAACAACTTTGATTCGGATTCGCAGCGCGAGAATGACGCCGATCGCGTGCCTGCGTTTTCCCCCAAGCGATTGATTCCGCTTTCGCCCACCGCGCGGCGCAACCGCGACCTGAAAGAAACCCGCATCGGTTGGAAAATGGCGGCGCTTGGCTGGGAATTTTCAAGCCAAGTTGTGGCGGGCGTGGCGCTTGGATGGGGCGTGGACTACTTCTATCCAAATATGGGCCACTGGGGAATTATTGGCGGCGCAACTGCCGGCGTTCTTGTGGCCGTGAGCACCTTTATTAGAAACGCCCTGAAATTGAACAGTGAACTAGAAGGATTTGGTAAAAAAGCCAAAGATTCAGCCAAAAATGAATGATTCTGAACAAATCCAGCCGCCATCTTCGGCTTCAGCGCCGTCATCTTTCAGTTCTGGCAGCACATCTATAGAAAGCTCCACTCAAGGACCGCTGACCGGATCAACCACGGGGCAGGCGCAAGTTTCCCAGTCGGGCCCACTAAAGGGCGAGCCAATATTCGCGCTTCCTGTAAGCCGCGTCGTTGGCCTGTTTATATTAATGCTTATTTTATCAGCACTTACGCCATCACTCCCATGGGAAAGTTGGCAGGCGCCACCTGAATCTGGCAGGGGACTGAAGTTGGCTTCGGGCAGTGTCACCCTTTTGTGGGCGGTGATTTTCTTTGGCATGCAGCCGTGGAAACGCCGACCAGCCAGCGAATGGATGCTGTGGTGGCTGGGCGGAACCACCATTCGCCTTCTTGGGGCACCAATTCTGCTCATCTCGATATACTTCTTCTCCCATCTGCCCGCCATGAGTGTGTTGGTTGGAGGAGTGGTTTGGGCGATGGTTGGGCTTCTTGCGGAGGCAGTCATCGTGGCGAAATCAGTGTCACGTCATGCTTCTTCCACACGGAAATCATAAAGGCAGTAAGTTCCGCCTCTCACTTTCACTCTGCACCACATTCACGCAACGCGTGTGAATATTTCTCTCACTCAATTCACTTAAGAATCATCCATGCAATTCCTACTCGCCTCCGGCAACAATCCAGTCAGTCACGTACTTGATGCGCCTGTTCGCATTGGCGGAATGGAGCCATACAGCGGTCTCACGCTGCAAGTGGTCACGCTGTTTGTTGGATTGATCGCGTTCATGGCAGTGTTGCTGTACGCCAGCAAAAATATTTCCACGGGCAAAGAGTCAATGGGTCATCGCCGCTATTTATCACGCGGTCGCTTTGCGCAAGTGATTGAAGTCATGTGCCTGTATTTGCGCGATGACATGTTGACGCCAATGATGGGCAAGAAAGATGCGCACAAATTTGCGCCGTTTCTTCTGACGCTGTTCTTCCTGATTTTGGCGCTGAATTTAATCGGCATGGTTCCAATGCAGGACATGCAACTGATCACTGGAACCTGGATTGAAGATGCGCAACTTGCGGTGGTGGGCGGAACTGCCACGGCCAATATCGCGGTCAACGCGGTGCTTGCGTTCTTTGTGTTCATTGTGATTCAGGCGCACGGTTTCCGCGAACTTGGCGTGAAGGGTTGGCTGGAACATTTGTGTGGCGGCCATGAACTTGTCGCGGGACCAAAAGGTCTTTTGCTTGTGGTGCCAATTATTTTCGTGGTGGAAGTGCTGGGGCTTGTCATTAAGCCAGCCGCATTGTGCATTCGACTTTTTGCCAACATGTTTGGTGGGCACACATTGCTCGCGACATTGTTGATGTTTGGCGGCATGACATGGGCCGGCACTCAAAATGTCTGGTCTACCGCCGGCGTGACATTGGCGTCGGGCATCTTCGCCGTCTTGATTACTTTCATGGAACTCTTCGTCGCGTTCTTGCAAGCGTTCGTATTCATGTTCCTCAGCGCGGTGTTCATTAGTTTAATGAGCCATCACGAAGAGGAAGGTGAAGCGCACGAATTGGATGGCGCGACGACGGCTGCTCACTGAATCACTGAAAGAACTTTTGGAAGAACTTTGGGTTCGCGTGAACCCATTCGGAAATTGGCTTCGGCTTGTGGGGCTGAAGCTTGAATAGAACCCCGATGCGTCCCACCGCATCATGACACTTGACACTGGAGACCTTGTAATGAAGAACATCGTGACCGTTGGAATGACAGCAATCGGAATGACATTGTTAGCAGCATCACCAGCCATGGCTGCTGACGCGGTTGCCGCCGTTGGCGCGGTGAACTGGGGCCTTGGAGTTGGCGGCGGACTTGCCGCTGGTCTTGCGGCTATCGGAGCTGCGATTGGTATTGGCCGCATCGGCGGAAGCGCCGTGGAGAGCATTGCCCGTCAACCAGAAATGGCCGGCAAGATCTTCATTCAAATGATTTTGACCGCCGCTCTTGTCGAAGGCGTTGCGCTCTTCGCAGTGGTTGTTGGTTTGCTCATCGGTTTCGTTAAATAATTGATCAGGCGCGGGTCGGCGCGGAAGAAATTCCGCGTCGACCTTGCGCACTTCCATAATCGCGGCGGTGATCACGCAGCGATTGCATTTTGCTTGAGAGGTTCTTATGAATATTTTTATTCTTGCCAATGAAGCCGCCGCCGAAGCAAGTCCGCTGAGCTTTAAGTTGCTTCCAGCCTTCAGCACCGTCGCGGTGTTCCTGATTGCATTCGGAACATTCGCATTTGTTGTGTGGCCCAAAATCACCAAGGCGCTTGATGCCCGTGATGAAAAAATCCTGGGCGAAATTCGCGCCGCCGAAGCCGCTCAAGCCAAAGCCAAGGCCGCGCAAAGCGAATTTGAGAAGCGCCTTGAAGAGGCCCGCACCGCCGCTGACGACATGATTCGCAAAGCCCGCACCGAAGCCGATCGTCAAGCCGATGAATTGCGCGCACGCAGTCAACGCGAGTTGGAGGAAATGCGCCTTCGCGCAACGCAAGAACTTGAAAGCGCCAAGCGCACGGCTCTTGCGGAAATTCACGCGGTCGCCGCCACATTGGCCACGACCGTGGCTGGAAAAATTCTCAAGCGCGAGATTCAACCAGGCGATCAAAAGCGATTGGTTGATGAAAGCCTTTCAGAAATGACAAGCCGCTAAAGCATTCGATAGAGAAAGAAGCACATGCCCGCACAAGTGGATCGAGTCGCGAAAATGTATGCAGAGAGTTTGCTCTCGCTGGCTTTGGCCGCGGGCGCGAATGTTCCCGCCGAAATTGGCGAGGAGCTTGACGAGTTGTGCGAGTTGGTTCGCGCCAACGCGCCGTTTCGTCATTTTCTGCAAAGCCCAATCGTGGACGCCAAGAAGCGTGAGCACAGTTTGCAAAATATTCTCAAGGGCAACATCAGCGACCTGCTGATGAAGTTCATTCTTATTCTCAGCCGCAAGGGTCGCGTGGGTCACCTGCTTGAAGTGGGCGACGCGTTTGACCAACTCATGCAGGAACGTTTTGGCAAGTTGGAAGTGGACGTGTACACGGTCAACGGCGGCGCCATTGACGCCGAAGTAGCCGCCAGCGTTTCCAGCAGAATTAAAGCCACTTACGGCAAAGAAGCCGTTCTTCACAGTTACAAAGACGCCAGCATGATTGGCGGCATCAAGCTTCGCATTGGTGATCAACTCATCGATGGCAGCGTGGCCACTCGTTTGCGACGCATGCAGGCGGCCATGATTGATTCAGCACGACAAGACTTCGCCGTTTCTCCAGATCGTTTTATGGATGGCGGAGCGAGCCAGCACTAAACATTTTCGTACACACAACTTTCTTCCACCACTTTTATAGATTGAACACAGAGGTACACCAGTGAAAATTAAAACAGACGAAATCACATCGGTCATTAAAAAAGAAATTGAGCAATTCAGCCAGCAACTTGAAATCTCCGAAGTGGGACAAGTGGTTGAAATTGGCGACGGCATTGCGCGCGTGTATGGCTTAAGCAAAGCCATGAGCGGCGAGCTGGTTGAGTTCGACTCCGAAGGCGGAGTTGTGACCGGCCAAATCATGAATCTTGAAACCGACATGGTCGGCGTGGCCATCTTCGGCAACGCCACGCGCGTGCGCGAAGGCGACACCGTTCGCAGCACCAGTCGCTTGCTTGAAGTACCAGCTGGTCCAGAACTTCTTGGCCGCGTGGTGGACGCGCTTGGCAATCCAATCGACGGCGGTCCGGCTATTAAAGCCACCGCCAGCATGAAGGTTGACATTGTTGCTCCTGGCATTAAAGAGCGTCAGCCTGTGACGGAACCGCTGCAATTCGGCGTGAAAGCCGTTGATTCCATGATTCCCGTGGGTCGTGGTCAGCGCGAACTTGTCATTGGTGATCGCAAGACCGGCAAGACCGCCGTGTGCATTGACGCCATCATCAATCAGAAAAAATATTGGGGAACACCCGACGCCGTTGTGTGCGTGTATGTGGCTGTTGGTCAGAAAGATTCAACCGTGGCCAATGTTGTGGACACGCTGAAGAAGAACGGCGCCATGGAATACACAATCGTGGTGGACGCCGGCGCCGGCACAAGCGCGCCAATGCAATACATCGCGCCGTACTCCGGTTGCGCCATGGGCGAGTGGTTCATGTGGCAGGGCAAAGATGGCAAAACGCCAAAGCATGTTCTGTGCGTGTACGACGATCTTTCAAAGCAAGCCGTTGCGTACCGCGAACTTTCGCTTTTGTTGCGCCGTCCGCCAGGCCGCGAAGCCTATCCCGGCGACGTGTTCTATCTGCATAGTCGTTTGCTTGAGCGATCCACCAAACTCTCCAAGGAGAATGGCGGCGGCTCGCTTACCGCGCTTCCAATTATTGAAACGCAAGAAGGCGACGTGTCGGCTTACATTCCGACCAACGTGATTTCCATCACCGACGGTCAGATTTACTTGCAGCCTGAATTGTTCGCGGCCGGTATTCGTCCCGCGATTAACGTGGGTATTTCCGTGAGCCGCGTGGGTGGTAATGCGCAAATTAAAGCCATGAAAGAAGTCGCGGGCTCGCTTCGACTTGATCTTGCGGCGTTCCGTGAACTTGAAGCCTTCGCGCAACTTGGCACCGAGCTTGACGTTTCCAGTCAGCGCCAACTTGATCGCGGCGCGCGCATGGTTCAACTTCTCAAGCAAGGTCAGTACACGCCATTTGACGTGTTCGATCAGTGCATCTCCATCTTTGCCGCAAGCAAAGGTTTAATGGACGATGTTCCTGTTGATCAAGTGAACAATTTTGAGAAGGACCTGCTTGAGAATTTCCGTGGCCCCAACAAGCCGCTGCGCGACCAACTGGTCGAGAAGAAATCTTTCAAGGGTCTTGAGCCAACGTTCATTGAGGCTATTAAAT
>CAJACJ010000113.1 GCA_903938205.1 uncultured bacterium | reverse complement strand
AATCACCGTTGAGACAACGGGTCCAGATCAGCATGAGCGCGAGGATTTGCGCGGCGCCAAGATTCGCGTTGAACTTGTTGTCAAAGATGCGGATCGAATTGAGCCGCTCAATGAGCAAGGCCTGGCCGAAAAACTTTCACTTGATACGGTTGACAATCTGAAGGGACAAGTCCGTTTGGCGCTGGAGCGTCAACGCGATTCCGAGCAGAAATCCGCAGAAAGAGAGCAGGTTTACACTTTCTTAGCCGAGGCAGTTGACTTCCCGCTTCCAGAAAAAATGAGCCAAGCTCAAAGCACCCGCAATGTGGAAATGGCGCGCATGGATTTGCTGCAACGCGGCGTTGATCCAAACGATGTCGAGACCAAACTCGCCGAGATTCGCGGCGAGAGCGACGCCAACACCCGTCGACGTTTGAAATTGTTCTTCATTCTTGGGCGCCTTGCGGAAGAGATGAAGATCGATGTGACCGAAGCCGAACTCAACGGTCGCATCGCGGGCATTGCAATGCAACGCGGCACTCGTCCTGATCAACTTCGCAATGAAATTGACAAGGCCGGCAAGTTGGGTGAACTGGCCCACTCCATCCGTGAGCACAAGACCGCCGATCGAATTCTGGAAAAGGCGAAATTTATTGATGTGCCTGCTGAGGAATGGAACGAGCAGCAAAATAAGCAAGTTGCCGCTAAACGCACTTCCACCAAGAGTGCCGCTGGTGACAAGTCTGCCAAATCATCCAAAGCGAAGAAATAATTCTCCTGGCATAAATCATGTTCTTGACATTGGCCGCGAGTGATTTGTTCAATCAGATTGCCCCGTGGCTTGGTGGTCTTGTTGTGGTCGCGGTGATTGGCGGCTTGATCATGGGAGCCGCACGGCGCAATGCGACAAACAAGTCAGCGGACATGCCTTCCCTTGGGTTCACGCTTGCCGATCTGCGCCGCTTGAAAGACAGTGGCGAAATGAACCAAGAACAATATGAGCGCGCCAAAGCTGCTTTGATGAATTCCCCCAGAATGGCGCGTGATATCGATGCAATTTCTTCCACCAAATCCAACATACGAACTTTGCGCAAGCAATCAAGTCAATCGCCGAATCAACCACCCGCAAAATGACAGCGCAAATGTGGTCGCCAGTTTCACATTGTGCAAGCCGTGAATATTCCACGATCAACATAACGAACCCTCGTTCAGTCCAATAAGGACGCTCCGTTCCGTTCATTCCGTCTTTCAAATTAATTTCCAATCAAGATTCATTGACCTAGTAGACTCTTGTGACATAATTCAATTACTCCTTTGACCACAAACATAAACATGAATTCCAAATCACAACCACAAACGTCTCGCTCGCAACTTGAACCTACAAACGCTGGCGGTTCAGGCCGCAATAAAAGAGATGGAATGGATTTAACTTCTGGTTCCGGCTCAGGCGGAAACTCCGGTGGTGGTTCTTCTGGCGGTCCCGGCGGAAACTCTGGTGGTGGTTCTGGGGGCCCTACTGGCGGCGACGGATCTGGCTTCAAAGGCCGCAAAGTGACCACGTGTAGTTTCTGCGGAAAGACCAGCCGCGAAGTTGGCCCCATGGTTGAAGGCCCAAGCGATGTCTACATTTGCTCCAACTGCACGGACCTGTGTCAAAATATTTTCAAACAAGAAACGCGACGTGTGCGCGGATCACGACCACAGTTTGGACAAATTCCAACCCCGCGAACCATCAAGGAATTTCTGGATCAATATGTCATTGGACAAGATCTCGCCAAGAGATCGCTTGCAGTCGCGGTGCACAATCATTACAAGCGTTTAACGCAAATTGACGCGGAGAATGCCACCGTTGAATTGGACAAGAGCAACGTGATGTTGGTTGGTCCAACCGGCACCGGAAAAACGCTTCTAGCGCGCACCCTTGCGCGCATTTTGAATGTTCCATTTGCCATCGGCGACGCCACCACATTGACCGAGGCCGGCTATGTGGGCGAAGATGTTGAGAATCTTCTGCTGAAATTGCTGCAAGCCGCTGACTTTGATTTGGAAAGCGCGCAGCGCGGAATTATT
>CAJACJ010000112.1 GCA_903938205.1 uncultured bacterium | reverse complement strand
GTCGCCGTGGTATTTCGAGAGCAGACCGATTACTTGGATTTTGCAATTAAAAATGACAAGGTGACAAAAACGTGGGCGGTGGGGTATTACAGCCCGTTCTTTGATCGCCTTGTGTTTTATAAATCCGAGAGCGGGGCGGATGTGCAGAAAGTGGTGCAGCAATTGAATGCGCAAGACCGCAAAGTGCAACAAGCGGAGCAAATGCAACAGGCCGCTGGACGCGCGCTTCGACCAAATTCCCAACTGACCCATGCCAAAAATCAACTTGCGGCGGAGCACGATCGCATCAATGACTTGGCTGCAGGTAGTTTTGTAAGCACCGCGGTGCATGAAGCAGCACATCAGCTGTTTTTCCACACAGATATTCAGCGAAATGGATCGGCGTATCCGCTGTGGCTTGCGGAGGGATTAGCCACTAATTTTGAAACCGAACGCACGGATATTCAGTTTGGATATCACGTGGATAATTGGCGCCGACGCGACGCATTCAAGTTGGCATGGGAAAAAGACGGTCTTGTGCCACTTGAAATTATGTTGACACAGGAAAGGTTCTCCGATGGAACGAATTCAGCAGAAGCCATCGCCGATTTTTACGCGCAGTCCTACGTGTTCACAAATTGGTTGATGCGTGAGCGTCCAACGGAGTTGCGCTTATATTTGGAATCCCTTCTTGATGGCTCATTTGCGATCGCAGACCAGCGCAAGAAAAAATTTGAGGCCATCTTTGGTCCGATTGCCCGCTTGGAGCGCAGCTGGGCGCGTTATGAGGGACAACGAAACAAGGAATTTCTTTCTTGCCCAAATTGCAAGCGAGTGTTGGCGAAATTACCCAAGGCCTCAAAGCCAATACCTGATTTTTCAGCGAAGCCCGCAGGATCGCAGCCAGAGACGGTGCCCGGAAATGCAATAGTTCCAGTGAATCCGGTCGAGCCGGTTGCCAGCAAGCCACCCACGCAACCAGAGACTCAATCAACCCCCGTGCCGCCGAAATAGAAACTATTTCGATAGCATGAATTCATGGTGACATTTCGTAGCAGATTTGCAGTGATTGGACTTATTGTTGTGTTGGGATTTGTGGCGCTTTTTTTAGTCGGGCACATCAATATTTCCAAGGTCATGGTCAATGGCCCCATTTATCAAATGCTCGCTCGCGATAAGGATCTCATTAGTGAAATTCTTCCGCCGACTGAATTTATTGTTGAGCCTTACTTGGTGGTTTGCCAAATCAATGGAACAAAGTCCACCGAAACAGTGAATCAACTTTCCAAAGAACTTCAGATCTTGGAAAAAAAATACATTGAAAGCCACGCGGTATGGGCCCAAAAACTGTCACTCAATGCGTCTGGAAATGCAGGGGTTGTCGCCCGTGAATTGCTGCAAGATTCCTATCGCCCAGCTGAAAGTTTTTTTCGAATTGTCCACGGTGATTGGAAGGACGCGATTGATCGCGGTGACCACGCGGCGGCATCTCTTATCACAATGGATCAACTCAATCCACTGTACGAGGCGCATCGCGCATCCATTCTGAAAGCCGTGGCGGCCGCGGAAGCCCAGGTGGCGATTCATGAAAAAGAGGCGCGTGAAACGCTGGACCAAGGAAGAGTGATCGGCATTCTTGTGGCTCTTGTCGTTCTTGCGTTGGTGGGAATTATTGGGTCGGTCATTCTGAGAAGCGTGTTGCAGTCGCTCGCCGCTGTGACCAATCGAATGCGCACCATGGCGGAGGCAGACGCCGACTTGACCGTGCGCCTGAATATTCAATCCAAGGATGAAGTTGGAATTTTGGCGGGATTCAT
>CAJACJ010000111.1 GCA_903938205.1 uncultured bacterium | reverse complement strand
GTCGGCACGGCGGGCGCGAAAGATGTTGTTGTGACAACTGTTGGTGGTGTTGCCACATCCACTGGCGCGTTCACATACGTGGATGCGCCAACCATCGCAAGCGTCAGTCCATCATCGGGACCGTTGACCGCGGGCACGGCGATCACCATCACAGGAACAAATTTGACGGGCGCAACGAGCGTGACGATCGGCGGAGTTACGGCAACGGGCGTTGTTGTTGGAAGCGCAACTTCTATTACGGCGGTAACGCCAACAGGAACCGCGGGAGCAAAGACGATCGTTGTCACCACTGTTGGTGGATCAACATCGCAAGCAATCACATTCACCTATGTTGCTGCGCCAACCATCGCTAGCGTGAGTCCTTCATCAGGACCGTTGGCCGCGGGCACGGCGATCACGATCACGGGAACAAATTTGAGCGGCGCCACTGTGACTGTCGGCGGCGCGGCCGCGACAAGCGTGGTTGTGAATGGTTCTGGAACATCGTTGACCGCGGCCACACCAGTCGGTACTGCGGGCGCGAAAGATGTTGTTGTGACAACTGTTGGTGGTGTTGACACATCCACTGGCGCGTTCACCTACGTCGCTGAGCCAACGATCGCTGGCGTGACGCCTTCAACCGGTTCCGCACTCGGCGCAACACCTATCACAATTACAGGAACAAATTTGACGGGCGCCACTGTGACTGTTGGCGGCGCGGCAGCGACAAGCGTTGCAGTGGATGGCGCGGGAACATCCCTCACCGCGGTGACACCTGCGGGAACGGTTGGCTCGCAAAATGTTGTTGTAACAACTGTTGGCGGAACGACCACGTTGATAGGGGGATTCACTTATTTTGTTCCAGCACCAACCATCGCAAGCCTGTCTCCAAATTCAGGAACAACGTTGGGTGGAACAAATGTCGCAATTAGCGGTGCGAATTTGACTGGCGCAAGTAGCGTGACTTTTGGCGGTGTCCCAGCGACAAGCTTTGTTGTGGTCAGTGGAACTTCAATCACTGCTGTCACTCCATCAGGCGCGGAAGGCCCACAAACTGTTGCGGTCACCACCGCGGGTGGAACAGCGACTGCGTCGTTCACCTATCTCACCAACGCTCCAACAATCACCGGCGTGGTTCCAAATGCTGGACCATTCAATGGTGGCACCACAATTACGTTGACGGGAACAAATTTCACCGATGCAAGCCGCGTGACTATTGGCGGCATTGCGGCGACAAGTTTCACAGTGGTCAATGCGACAACAATCACGGCCGTAACAGCAAGTGGACCTGATGGTCTGCAAAGCGTCGCGGTGACGACGCCAATTTCAACTGCGACCAAAACCAGTGCGTTCACCTATGTCATTCCAGCGCCAGTGGGCGTTGCGGCAAGCGATGGCTCATCGACTTCGCAGGTCACGGTGACGTGGTCCACCGTCGCAGGCGCGGTGACGGGCTACGACATCTTCCGCAATGGCGGCTCGACAAAGATTGGTTCTTCTGTTGGTGTGGCGACCACGTACGCGGATACCACGGCTGTTGCTGGAACTTTGTACAGCTACACCGTGAAAGCCACGACCGCGACGGGCGTTAGTGTTGCTAGCGCTTCGGACAATGGATGGGTGAAGTTGAGCGCGCCAACTGGTGTTGTTTGCGCGACACCTGCTGTGACGGATGGGGTTTACCTTTCTTGGAATGCAAGCGTGGGCGCAACGAGTTACGACATATTCCGCAATGGCGGCGCGACTAAGATTGGTTCTTCAGTTGGAGCGGCCACAACCTATGTGGATACGTCCGCTACGGTTGGCGTGAATTTCACCTACACGGTGCGCGCCGTATGCGCGCTTGGCTCAAGCGATCTCAGCGCTGGCGCAATCGGTTGGAAGGCTCCTGCAGCGCCAACCGGCGTTGCTGCAAGCGATGGAACTTCCAGCACGCAAGTCACAGTGACCTGGGGCGCGGCGACTGGTGCAACGAGCTACGACATCTTCCGTGATGGCGGCGCGACCAAGATTGGATCGTCTGTTGGAACGGCCACCACGTACACCGACACGACTGCGCTTGCAACAACAACGCACACATACACGGTCAAGACCGTGACTGCGGCAGGTTCCAGCGTGGCAAGCGCAGGGGACACCGGGTACGTCGTGCTTGCCTCTGCGCTGAGCGTGGTCGCAACCGATGGAACGTCATTCGCTCAAGTGGGATTGTCTTGGAGCAGCGTGCCAGGCGCGACGGGGTATCAAATCATTCGCAGTGATTCTTTGAATGCGCTTGCGACAACAAGTGGCAATGCCGCAACATCTTTCAGTGACACCACCGCGACCATCGGTCAGATATTCACTTACAGCGTGGTCGCCACCGCAACCGAATCGAAGTACAACAGTGCCGCCACTGTTGACAGCGGTCATCGTGCCATTGAGTCGCCAACCAGTGTTGTGGCAACTGATAGTGTGTGGACCAACAAAATCTTGGTGTCGTGGAACACAGTCAATGGCGCAATTGCTTATCAAGTGTTCCGCAATGGCGCGGCCACTCCAATCGCAACTCTTGCGGGGAATTCCAACACAAGCTTTGGCGATGCATCCACAACAGTTGGAACCGTTTACACATACACGGTGAAAGCCCAAGGACCCGATGTGTTCAGCTTGGCGAGTTTGGCCGACACGGGTGTCCGCGCCGTCGCCGCAACGATGGTTGAAGGCGTGTCCGCAACCGATGGCGCGTACACGGACAAAGTCATTGTGACTTGGAAAGCCTCGCCTGGCGCAATTGGTTACCAAGTTTATCGCAACGGAATTGCGGCTCCAATTGGAACGGTCAGCGCTTCTTCCTTGTCCTACAACGACACGGGCGCGATCATGGGTGTGAGCTACACCTACTCCGTGAAGGCATTCACAATTGGAGTGGCTCAACTCTCAAATGATTCTGCAGGTTTAAGCGTGGTCAGCGCAAGTGACGCTGGATATCGCGCGCCTTCAGCGCCATTGAATGTCTCAGCCACGGATGGAACTTTGTCAGACCAAGTTCGTGTGACTTGGGATCAGTTGACGACGGTGTTGGGTTATAAAATTTATCGTGATGGTGTGGAGGTTGGTTCAACTCCGCTTGACAGCATTACGACCTTCAGCGATTCCTCCGCAACGGTGCTTAAGAATTACACCTACACCGTGAAGGCCGTCACGGCCACTGGCTTGAGCGCAGTGAGCGCGGGCGACACTGGTTTCCGCGGACTTCCACCAGGGCCAATCGGCGTTGCGGCAAGCGATGGAGTATTTAGCGACAAGGTGCAAGTCACTTGGACAAAACTTGTTGGCTGCACCGCGTATCAAATCTTCCGTGATGGCGCGCTTGTGGGAACGACAACGGGTTATTCATCCGTGACCTACAACGACACCACCGCGGCTGTTGCCGTGGTCTACACCTACTCCGTCAAGGGCGTGGTCTATGGCGGCCTCACCCAAGCAAGCGCGGGCAACACCGGCTTCCGCAGCGCCAGTCTGACAAGTGGCCAAGGTGGTCCAGAGACCGGTGGTTCAATTGGAGACACATCCAATGCCAAGGGCGGCTCTGATTCTGTGAATGCTTCCGCAGGAAATGCAGGCAATGACTTGGGCGCGGATTCCACAACCACCGTCGCGCAATCTGATGATGCGGCTGGTGACACTAATGACAACGCTGACTTGCGAACCAACGCTCAAATCAAATGCGATGCGTTGTTCTTGGATGTGTCGCAACGAATGCAACTCAGCGATAGTTTCGCGCGCGAAATTACGCCATTGCTCGGTGTAGATGATGACCTTGATGGCGTGATGGATATGTGCCAACGCAATGAAGGCGACATCAACTTGGATGGCGCGGTGAATGATTCCGATCTGGTTGACCTCATGCGCGCCTTTGAGACGCACGACTTGATCGCCGATCTCAATCATGACGGCGAGTTTGACGGTAGCGACATTGCGTTGTTCCTGATGGCGCTTGAAGATCACGCGCAGGAAGTTTCCGTCAATGGCGAGTCCGCTATCAAGGTTCTTCCAGGCGAGATGGATCAAGTTGGCGCGGCCAGTTTCAACGACGCGGGTGCAGGTCAATCAAACACGTCGGACAATTAATTGTGAACATTCGCATGGTGAGCGCGGCGGCAGGCTGGATTGCGCTGCTTGCGATTTGGTTCGCCGCGTTTCAAGAATGGCCCACGCTTCCAGCCAAATTTCCAATGCACTTTGACTTGGCGGGGCGGCCAGATTCATTTGTGGACAAGAGCGTGGTGGCGTGGTTTCTTCTGCCCGTGTTCGCCACCGTGCTAAACGTGGGACTTTCATTTTTAGCTCCAATGATTCGCTGGATGACTCTGAAACACCCAGAGTTTGTGAATATGCCGCGCAAGGAGCAATGGTTGAAATTGGATTCGTCCGCGCGCCTGCGAACGGTGGAGCCAGTGTTTGGCGCCATGCGGATTTTGCAACTGCTGGTCATGTTGTTGTTTTTATTTATCGTGATCAGCAGCGCCAAAGTGGCCAGCGGTCAATGGACTGTGCTTCCAGTGTGGCCCACATTTGTATTCATGGCGGCAATAAGTATCAGTGTTGCTTGGTTAATTTTTAGGTCGGTCACGGCGGTCAAAAAAGAAGTGAAAGTTTTTTCGGATCCGTTGTGAAAACCTATTGCGGGATGCGGCGGGGCAGGTCACTATGAGTCCATGAAATACGCCTCCATGAAATATCAAATTGCAATGCTGTTCAGTGGCTTGGGAATGATGTTGAGTGGTTGCGCGGGTAATGCGGCGCAGTCCACGCCTGCAAGCGCGCCAGTTTCCACCACGGCGGCTAGTACTAAATCAACGGCGCCAACAACAGTTGCGGCCACCACAACGCAAGGGACAACGGCATCCGGCGACGGTTGGATCACGCTCTTTGACGGCGGCGATCCCGCGAAATATTTTCGCGGCTTCAAGAAAGATTCTTTCCCAACAGGTTGGACCGTGCGCGATGGTTGCTTGGTGCGCACTGGACCAGGCGGCGACTTGATTACGCGTGAGCAGTTTCAGAATTTTGATTTGACCCTTGACTGGAAAATTCTAAAGGGCGGCAATTCTGGAATCATGTACCACGTGAGCGAGGACGCCAACAACACCTACGACACTGGACCAGAGATGCAAATTTTGGACGACGACGCGCACAATGACGGCAAGGATCGCCTGACGTGCGCGGGCGCGAATTACGCTTTGTATGCCGCGCCAAAAGGTATTGTGAAACCGGTCGGTCAGTGGAACTCCATTCGTATTTTGTGCAATGGAAACCATGTCGAGCAATACATGAATGGCGTCCAAATTTGTTCGTTCGATGTGGGCAGCGCTGATTGGAAAGCGCGATTGCTTGCCAGCAAATTCTCCAAGTTTCCTTTGTACGCCACCAAATCCACGGGGCATATCGCGCTGCAAGATCACGGCGATGAAGTCGCGTTTCGCAATATCCGCATTAAGCCGTTGCCGTAATTGCTTCCATGCATGATCGTCCCGAACAACATGCCTACGTTGATTGCGTGCCTGGGTTTCCAAGCGAGCGTTTGGAAAGGTATTTGCATCGTGCGTTGACATTGCCTATTCGCGACACGCTGTTGAGCGCGCTTGGGCATTTTTCAACGGCGGGCGTGGCCAGCGATCTTGGTTGTGGCCCTGGAAAAGAAGTCGCTGAGTTGTTGCGGCACGGTTGGCGCGTGGAAGCCGTGGACGCGTACGCGCACATGTTGGAAGTCACTCAGGCAGCCGCGATTGAAGCGGTGGGGGCGCAAGAAACATCCGCGCGCTTGTGTTGCGTGCATGCGTTGATTGCGAATTGGTCCGCGCCGCCGAACAGTTTGGACCTGGTTCACGCTGGATTCTCTTTGCCGTTTGTGGCCGCGGCGGATTTCCCCAAGGTGTGGGGAACCATGTGCGCCGCATTGAAGCCTGACAGTATTTTCGCGGGGCAATTGTTTGGGTTGAAAGATTCATTTCTGGCTGAAAGTCCCGCGGGATCCATGAACGCGCATACGCATGATGAAGTTGTGCAACTTTTGAGGGGTTTCCAAGTGATTTCAATCACCGAAGAGGAACGCGATGGAGTTGTTGGCATCCCGCCCAATGAACGTGCCAAGCATTGGCATGTTTTTCACATTGTGGCTCGGCGCAATCAAGGGTGACTGGACCGTGCTTGTCACCCGTGACGATTTGAATTCACGTCAATCACTTTCACGCGCAACGAGTTCACTTCGCGGCCGCAACTTTAACGCGCTTCATGTTGCGCGGCGCGCCATTTAATGTTGCAACCAATACTTGGCCGTTGATCGGCGCTTGGCGTGGAGCCGCGAAGCACCGCGTCTATCGCTGCGCGCAAATCTTTGCCATCAACAGGCAATGTGTTGCGAGGCCGACTTGAGTCAAGTTGACCGCGGTAGGCGAGGGTGTGCGCGGCATTGAACAAGAAAAAATCTGGAGTGCACGCCGCGTGGAAGTCGCGCGCGACGGATTGCGTTTCATCGAAGCAATATGGAAAGAGATATCCAGCATCGATTGCTGACTGCTTCATGTGCTCCGGTCCATCTTGCGGATACGTCAGCGTGTCATTGCTTGAAATGGAGACGATGGCAAGTTTGGATGCGTGATAGTCCTTGCCCAATGCGACCAGTTCCTGGCGCACATGCACCACAAACGGACAGTGGTTGCAGATAAACATGACAAGGACCGGACGGTTGGTGAAATCATCGCTGCGAATGCGGCGCCCCGACACGGTGTCGGGTAAATCAAAGCGGGGCATGGGCGTATCAAGTGCGATCATTTGGCTTTCAAGTGCCGCCATATTTGTCTCTCCTTAAAAATACTGTGCAAAGTAAGGAATTCAATCGTAGACTTTTTTGCATGTCCAAGTATCGCGATGAAGGACCAAGCGCTGAAGATTTGCGCCGCTACGGAGTGAACGCCCCCAATGCCGAGGACGCGGTTGTGTATTGCCCCGATTGCGCGGCGGAGATGCATCCCAGCGCCGACATTTGTCCAAAGTGTTTTTGCTTTGTCAGCGGGGCGCGATTGCACAAGCATCCATGGAAGGAGCGCGCGAAAAAAGGTCGGTCAACTTTCATCATCGCGCTACTTTTATTCGCATTGCTCTTGCCGTTCATCGCATGGCTGCGATGGTGGTGACTCCGAAATTTCGGAGCAAGAGTGCAATGCCCCGTGCAGGATTCGAACCTGCGACCCGCTGATTAAGAGTCAGCTGCTCTACCAACTGAGCTAACGAGGCGAAGGAAGAAGCGTAACCAAGCATGAACAACTCGGCAAGGTGATTACGGTTGAGATTGTTCCAGAGATGCGGCGGCTCCTTTGGCTCCGTGGCAATGTTTGAATTTTTTTCCGCTGCCGCATGGGCACATTTCATTACGTCCAACCACAGCGGACGCGGCTTGCCCAACGCTTGACGCTCGTTTGGAAGCGACTTGCGTGACAACAACCGGCTCTTGGTTTGCGGCTGGATCATTTGCGGCTGGAGCTTCTTGCTGCGCCGCGGATTGCGTCGCAGGGGCTTGTTGTTGCTGCACTTGCGGCACAAGTTCGCCCTTGAGCAGAATTTCGCTCAGACGATTTTGCACGCCTTCAAGCATTTCGGTGTACAGCCGTGACGACTCTTTCTTGAATTCAATTCGAGGATCTTTTTGGCTGAAAGCGCGGAAACCAATGGCGTCACGGATTTGATCCATGCTGCGCAAGTGCTCCTTCCAGGCGTTGTCGATGGTCTGCAACATTACCCAGCGCTCAAACTGCGAAAGTTCCGCCCGCATGGCTTCGCGAATCCGTGCGGCTACAGCTCCGCGCGGATTGCTTGTGAACAATGCGCGATCATGTTTAGAGAATGTGACTTGATATTCCTTTTCAAACCACGCGTTGACAGCGATTGCGTCGGCGCCCGCGGTCAAACATTCTTCCACCCGCGCGTCCAATCGCGATTGGTCGAAATTTTTCGAGGCGTTGAAAAGAAGCTCGCGCAATTCCACTGGATTGGAGCTTGGCAGCGACTGCGGATTCCAACCCACTTGATAGCGCATGTTGGCCCAAGACGAAAACGAAGTGAGCGCCGCCTGTGGATCGGCCTGCAGGCGAGCCGTGGTGTATTTGATCGCGTAATCAATTGGATACAAACGCTCCCGCTCCGCATAGGCCTCTAGCGTGCGGCGCACCAAATGATCCGCGGCGGCTTGGTCGTCTTCGGCGCCAATGAACTCGCTGGGCTCGATCTTGACCGCCAAATAGCGCTCGGACCACAGGCACAATTCCTTGGCGCTGTAGTCCTCCACTAAAAGCGAATCAAGAGGAGTCAAGTCAATGGATTCAATATGTTTGTGCGATGCGGCCTCAAGAAATTGCCGCACAGCGGAGCGATCGCCCGACTTGATGAAGTCCGCCTCAATGTTTGCGCTGAAACTGTCAGCCGCCCATTTTTGCAGGCCAGCAATGTCGAACTCTCCGCTCTCCATTCCTTCAGGCATGATTTCCGCAACCACCAATTCAATTTTGTGTTGCGCATCTTCAAGCGCGTCCACGACCAACATCTTGTGAATTTGATCGCGGTCCTTGCCACGCAAGCGAGACGGCTCGATTTGCATGTTCATTTTTTCGCGCGC
>CAJACJ010000110.1 GCA_903938205.1 uncultured bacterium | reverse complement strand
TTGTGTTTGATCTTGGTGGAGTGATTATTCGCATTCACCATTCTTGGCAACACGCGGCAGCGGCGGCGGGGGTTCTTGTTTCCAATAATCCAGCGCATGACTTGACGCGCATTCCAATGCTTGATCCCACCCAGCACCGCGCGGATGATTTTCGAAAACTTGTTTCAGCGCATCAGCGCGGCATTCTTTCGCATGAAGATTTTTGCAAAGGAGTGAGCGATTTGACCACGGGTTTGGTCAGTACCCAGGATGTGGCCAGCATTCACAAGTCGGTGATTGTTGGCGCTTACGATGGCGCGGAGCAACTTCTGCAGGATTTGAATGCGCGCGGTATTTCAACGGCGTGTCTTTCAAACACCAATCACCAACATTGGGAAATCATGCGCGACATTTCAGCTTTTGCCGCAATTCAGCATCGCCACGCGTCGCACTTGTTTGAATTGGAGAAGCCAAATCAAGCCATTTTCCGCGCATTTGAGAGCGCCACCCAGGCGCGTCCAATGGACATTCTTTATTTCGACGATCTCGCGGAAAATATCGCCGCGGCTACGCAAGCCGGGTGGCGCGCTGAACTGATTGATCCAAATTTTGAAACGGTGCCGCAAATTCGCCGCGCTTTAGAAACGCACGGCGTGTTGTTATGAAAAAATATTTGCAATTCTTTCTTGGCTTTCAGACTCCACCGCGGCGCGCACTTGCTTTGTACGGAGTCTCATCATGAAAACAAATTTGCAATATCGATCCGGCGATTTTATTTTCCAACGTCTCCCGCAAGATATTCCTCAGGATTTTTCCCATGAATGAGCAGCCATTATCTGGACCGCGCAATTCCATGCCAGGGCCATTGTGTCAACGCTCTCTCCTTCAAGCCGCGCCGCTTTCCGGCACTATTAAATTACGTCCTGAAGATTTTTTGGTGGAAGAGCTTCCGCTCTACGATCTCACCGGCGAAGGCGAGCATTTGCATTTGGGAATTCAGAAAATTGGAATTCGCCATGATGAACTCATTGACATTGTCGCGCGCCATTGTGGTGTTTCGCCGCGCGCCATTGGCTACGCGGGCATGAAGGACAAGCATTCGGTTGCGCAGCAATCGCTCTCCATACATCTGCCCGGTCAGCCTGATCCGCCGCCCTTGGAACATCCGCATGTGCACATTCTTTGGACCAAACGCCATCAAGCCAAGTTGCGTGTTGGACAGCTTCGCGGCAATCGCTTCGCCATTCGCGTGCGCAATATTGAACCCGCGTGCATTCCACGAATTCACCGAGATCTGTATCGCTTATCACAGAGCGGCGTTCCAAACGCGTTTGGTCCGCAGCGTTTTGGATATCGATTGAATGGCCACGTTCTTGGTCGCTTGCTTGTGTTGCAAGATTGGCAAGGTTTCCTTGATGAATTACTTGGCGCAACGGGCACTCCATTTCCAGAGTGGCAGCAAGATCGCCGCGACACGTTTCACAAGAATGAATTTCGGGCGGCGATTGCGCATTGGGCACAGTCCGATCTTGCTGAGCGCGCCGCATTGAAGGCCTTGTCTGAAGGAGCGACTGCAAAGGCCGCAGTAAAAGCCATCAAGCCGCAAATGCGCGACTTTTGGATTTGCGCATTACAGTCCGCCATATTCAATTCCGTGCTTGATCAACGCTTGCACGCCAACACATTCGACCGCTTTATCGCGGGCGATTTGGCCTTTCGACATGAAGGCGGCGCAATATTTCGAGTCACGCAACTCATGCTAGAGAATGCGCACGAGGCTTCCGCTTTACAAGCACGCCTGAACACATTTGAAATTTCACCAAGCGCTCCGTTGGCTGGTCCTGGAGTCATGTGGGGCGAAGATGCCGCATTGCCGATTGAACTCAATGCCATCACTCAATTCGCACTCACTCAGCAATATTTTCTTGATCCACATTTCGAACCTTCTGGTTCGCGAAGACCGTTGCGCATTGCGCTTACCCATCCGCAAGCGGAAGCGGGCGTGGACGAACACGGAAACTTTGTGCGTGTTGCATTTGACCTTCCCAAGGGCGCGTACGCCACAAGCGTGCTGCAGGAATTATTTGGGGGCGCAATTGCTCAAGACAATTTGTAAAAAATAATTTCCTCTGCGAAAGTGTATTTCACGCCAATTTCGCGGCGATATTCAGTGGCCTTCTGCTAGCGGCAATCGCAATCTTTCGATTGAGTCAGCCTTGAATTCGTGTGTTTCTTCGACGCGCCATGAATCCCGCCGCCATTCCTAGAAGAGCAATCGCGCTAGGGGTTGGAATGCTGGGTGGGGGTGGTACATAATTACCTGGTGGCAGACTGCTTCCGCCGCCATCATCATAAGATTGCATAGGAGAAGTATTGGTGCTTGGCAGGTTGTATCCAGGCTCTGGCAGCGTCCCCTCTACGCCGTTTTGTGGTCTATTAAATATGGGCCCAATGATTTGTGAAATCAGTGTCGCGTCGTCTGCAAGGACCGGGGGCTCAATTTCAAATGGACTCTTTGAAGGACCGAAAATATTGGAAGAGATTGGGGCCGCAGCCTGCGCGTAAATGACATATGAAGCATTTTCGGAGTCATTTATTGAGCCCAATGCAATCATGTCCAATGATGGAGCGTCGCTGGCGTACACAATGGACTCTTGCGCTCCAACAGACATTAATTTAATCGCAGTGTTTGAACCCGCGGGACATTCCAATTGGTAGCCCACAACTTTGTCATTGGCTTCAACTTTCAAATCGCCCGATAGATCAAGACCAACAACGCACATTCTTTGCGGGCTTGAAGCGCTTTGAGGAATAATTGAAAGTCCAGTCATTCCTTTGGCCATGTCGGTTGGATTTAATTCAAGTGTGCGACCAAAGATGAGGGACTCTGGAATTTCAGCGTTACCCGCAAGAATTGGCGTGATTTGAATTGTTCCGTTGGGAACGGCGCCCATTAAAATGAGTTCTGGTGTTTTGTCATCGGCAAGCGGGTTGTTGTCGCGCTCTGGGAGTGACAAGAAAACTTGAGTTCGCGTGGCGCGATTTCCAGTGGGCGCAATCATTCGGCCAAAGTCCGATGATTGTGTGACATCAAGGGCGGTCATGCCTGGAACTTGATTGATATCTTGGCTTAAAGCGAATTGAAACGCACCGTGATCCGCACCAATGGCGGAGTCAGCAACAGCGTCAAATTTTTGTGCATCCTTATTGGATTGCGCGAATAGTTTCACCGCAATTGGGGAATGAAAGTCCGCGCCCTTCAGTTGAAATGTTTTTTCTCCAAGCGTGACCGAGTTCATTCCAATATTGGATTTGAAAACGCCAGACACAGAAATCGTTGGGGCGCCATTGTCCAACAGGGAGATATTTGTAGGGGTTACTCCGCTCGCGCAGGCCAATGTGGTGGTGAACCCAATAGCCGCCACGGATTGAATGAAGGGTCTCAGCGCAACGATGGCGCACAAGCCTTTTTCCTGCCTCATACTGTTAAAAATAAACATCGCGAACCTTTTCCTCTCTTAGATTTCCAACATTTCTTCAGACAGTGAACGAGTTGATTGATCTACTCAGGATCAGTCTTGCGACGGAACTTGAGCAAATAGCAACTGCATTCAACCTACGATTCATCCGCAGGAATCAAAAACAGGTTCCTTCGATTTTCAATGAATGTGTGCGTTTTTTTGGGCTTTGTACGCCCATAACCTAAGCAGGGCGCTTGGCAAATCGCCTGCGGGCAAAGAAATTTTTTAAAAGTCCAGCCGCTTCGTGTTTGTAAACCCCGCCAGCACAAGGAAGTCTGTGATTCAGGCGAGTGTCTTGGGGAATGTGATAGAGCGAACCCACCGCGCCGGCCTTGGGGTCGCTGGCCCCGAACAACAAAGCCTCCAATCGAGAATTTACAATCGCTCCAGCGCACATGGGGCAGGGTTCAAGCGTGACGGCTAAACGGCAATCATGAAGACGCCAGCGGCCAAGTTTGGCGCCCGCCAGTCGAAGCGCCACAAGTTCCGCGTGACCAGCGGGATCATTGGACGCTTCCCGATCATTCGCGGCTTGTGAAATAATTTCTTTGCCGCGATACACAATGGCAGCAACTGGAATTTCACCGCTTACGCCAGCGGCGCGCGCCAGGTGCAGTGCGCGACTCATCATTTCCAGGTCGATGCGCGAAAGCCAATTGTGCTGACGTTTGTGCAATGCCAACGTTGCGGCAACTCTGCATCGCTTTCGCGACCATTTGGTCAAGTGCATTAACGCTCTCCGCGAAAAAGTCGAGTGAAGCGTTTGGACACTTCGCCACCGGCAACGGCGTGCGGTGGAGCTATGCGCAACAAAATAATTCCCAACTCATACAGCAAATACAAAGGCACAAACATAATAAAGAGAGAAATTGGATCACCTGTAGGCGTGATGATGGCTGACAATAAGAGAGCCAGAAAAAGGGCGTAGCGGCGGAATTTGCCCAGTGATCGCACATCGAGCACGCCAATCCATCCCAGCAATAAAACAACCAGCGGCGCTTGAAATGCGACGCATGTGCCCAAGATGAATGTCAGTG
>CAJACJ010000109.1 GCA_903938205.1 uncultured bacterium | reverse complement strand
CCCCAGGGTTGATCACTTGATCGAAGAGTGAATGGCCGGTTTGGATCACTTGGACGCGAAGTTTGGCATCCGCGCGGAATGTTGATGATGCCTCCAATGGTGACGGCGGCATTTGATTGAGTTGTGAGTTTCCATTTCTCCTCTGGAAGCCGTATGACGGTGTCCTCTAGAATAATTTTTCCGGAATTCACGTGCACTGGATAGGGGAAGCGCGAGCAAATCACATTGGCGTCGCGCAGGGTGACTACGCCAGTTGTTTTGACATTCGCTCCGCCTTTGACCGCGCGTTCCACGCGCAAATCAACATTGCAGCGGCCTTCAAATTGAAATTCATTGGGCTTCAACAGTTCGGCGTCAATGAGACTTTGTTGAGCGGCGTGGTCGTATAAAAGCTCGAACACTTTCTTGGGTCCAAACAAAAACGATTTCTTCAATGCTTCGTCAATAGGCAAATTAGCCGAGGTAATGTGCAAATCAACACCAGCGTCGTCGCCCGGCTGTGTGACCGTTCCAGTGATATCCACGATTGCGCCGCCACTACCTTTGCCTTGCAGGGAGACAATCGTGACGGTGTCATTGTTCAAATCAATCTTTGCGTTGACATCGCTCAGTAAATAAGGAAAGAGAAAATATCCGCCGGACGCTTCCCGGATATTCAGCGTTCCCTTGTTGGTCAGGGCTTGGGGTGTGGCGATACCAGCCGAGTCCATCTTGGCGATGGCGCGCGAAATGGTGATATCCAAATCAACGTCCCACGTCTTTGCCAGCAAATTGCCAAGGACTTGAACCGCTGGCTTGGGCAATTCCACCCCGTCATAGTCCATTTCATTTTTCTTGGTCAATGCAAAATTATGAATTTTCACGGTGGCTTCAACGCCGCTTCGGTTCAAAACATCTTTGAACCACTCTTGCGCGTCGTCCATTGAAGTTGGCTGATCTTCCGAAGGCAATCGAATTTCAAGGCCCAGCTGAATTGGCACCGCAAGGCTGCGTTCCTTGGTGCTGTCAAGTTTGCCAATGAAGTTTTCAAACTTCAGCATATTTTCTTGAAAACGAATGGTGCCACTGTCGACTTGCATGCGCGGAAACCCAGTTTGAAGACGCGGCGGATCCTTCACATCGCTCGCGGTTTTAATATTTTCCGGAAGCGGCGGAAGTTTTTTGGGCTCATAGCGAACCCATTCTGTTTCGTAGCCAGGAAGTGGAATAGTGGCCTGCACATTGCTCAACGTCAGAGTGGCCTCATCAAGCAGTCGATCCGGTCGTCCGCTGACCTTGATCAAATCAATGGACCCAGTCAAGTTGATATTTTTCCACGCGGTTGCCAGCGAGTAAGGAAACATGGGCAGAAGTGATTCAACAAAAGAAAGTCCAGTGATGGTCATGCTGTAGGCGAATGTGTTTTGATTGACATTGCCATCAAGTGAAAGCGCGCTTTTTTTTTCTGTCGGCGTTGGGTTTGCATTTGGAATTTCATGCAGCGCGAATTTAAAATCAAAGGGCGAATTTGCATCGGGTTTCAAGGATCCATTGAACGAATGTTGACCTTCCAACCTGATATTGTTTTTTGCGTCCACCGTGAGCGAGACAATTTGAAGGTTGTCCAAACTTGCTTGCCGGACTTCAATGGGAGAGCTGCCCGAGCCCATGCGTGGTTGAAGCGCCATGAGATTAAAAATGCCATGGGCATTGGCGCGTTCTGCGATATTGACCACCGCCGAATCGACATGGATGTCGTGCACCAGAACTTTTCCAAGCAGCAAATGCATCGGGTTGAACGTCACATCAATTCCATTTACGCGAATCAGTTCCTTGGTCTTGCCCGGCCACGTGGGCGCAAGAACAACCATGGATTCCACGGTGAGATTCCCCCAGCCGTTCCAATGCGATTTTGTCACCATGGTCTCGGCGCCGCTTTCCTTGGTGACCACCGCGGCGATGACCCAATTCAAGGATGGCGTGAAACGCAGCAGGCACCAAATTGAAATCGCCAACGCCAAGGCGGTGATTGAAATTTTCCGCCGTCTGTGCCAAATCATTTGGACATGCGTGAGAATTCTGTTGGTCAGCCTGTTGCGGTGGAACACTTTTTCATTCTACGAGATTCGCCAATTCACCTGCGGCTCGTATCCTGTTGCGATCATGTTTGAAGTGACGCCAGGACAGTTTGAACTCTCAGCGATTTTTCGCATGTCGCTGGTGGTTGTTGGTTGCGGTTTGTTGGCTGCTTTGGCGCTTCTTTTTGTGAAATCCGCGCTCCGCAGGCGCTTGAATGAAATGAAAGTTGGCGCGCGTCGCGCCACGAAAGTTGTGGATGCTTGGAGTGAATCCGCCAAGAGAATTGATGGTGGTTCATGAGGCCGCTGGCAATGGTCATCGGGGCGTCGCAGCGAGTGGGGCGCGCTGTGGCTTTGGAATTGGCGCGCGCCGGATTTGATTTGGTGGCGACTTTTCATACCGACCAGGTGGGCGCGAATGAAACATGTTCAATAGCCGTTGCCCTTGGCGCCAAAGTCACGTTGTTGAAATTGGATCTTGGTGATACGGACGCGACCTTGCAGACGGTGCGTTCGCTGGCGCTGGACACGCTTGACGCGTTGATTGTATCGGCGGGGATGTGGGAAAAAGATTTTGTCGATGGTCAACAGAGCGCGCAAGCGGCGAAATTTTTACGCGTCAACGCCACCACTCCAATGGAGTTGGCGCGACTGTTGTCACCAGCGCTGCGCCGATCAACGCTGTCGGGCGGCGCGTCTGTGATGG
>CAJACJ010000108.1 GCA_903938205.1 uncultured bacterium | reverse complement strand
GAGTCAACCTCTCAATACCAAGACTGATGTTGAGCAAGAAGATGAGGACATGGATGGTTTGGAACTTGATTCCGCAACATCCATCACCACAACTGTTATTCACGAGACGCTTTCATCAAGCACGCAAATCATTGACCGCGTCATTGAAGTCGCCGCCACGGAATCCATTGTTGTGCCGTCCGCGATCAACGGTGAATTTGTGGAGCGAGTTGTGGAACGCGTTGTCGAGCGAATTATTGAGCGACCACTGCGTCGACGCTTGCCAGAAACTCGCGGCAGCATTACGCACAAGTTCAATGTGGCTGGTCACGAGGGCTACCTGATTGTTGGCTTGTATGAAGACGGTCGCCCCGGCGAACTGTTCATCACCATGGCCAAAGAAGGTTCAACCATTGGCGGCTTGATGGACTCGCTTGGAACCGCGATCAGCGTGGCGCTGCAATATGGCGTGCCTGTTGAGAGTTTGGTCACCAAGTTCGCTCATCAACGATTTGAACCGATGGGCATGACCACCAACTCGGAAATTCCTTTCGCCAAGAGCTTGGTGGATTACATCTTCCGTTGGATGGGCATGCAGTTCATCAATGGATATCGCGAACAAAATTCACCGCGGCGCGGAGCTGCCGCGGCTTCACAGTCAGCATTGGATGTTCCAATGGCTGGATTTGGCAAACCTGTCAAGGAGGACACTGCATGGTCACAACGCATGGACGGCAACGCGAATCAACCGACGGATCGGTTTACAAGTCTGGACGGAATTGGCAATGGATCGAGCGGTTCGGCAGATCGAATTCCAAACGGGCCATCGTTCAAAGACCAGGCGAAGACCGACGCTGCTGTGAGCAGATTGTCAGTCGAGGATCTTGGACGATTGACGGGCGAATCTTTGGTTGGAGTGGCGACCACCGTGAAGATCAAAGAAGAGTTCGAAGCCACATCGTTCCAAACCGCATCCGCGCTTGATCAATCAAACGCCAACTTGATGGGCGACGCACCGGCATGCACCGAATGCGGAACAATCACTGTTCGAAATGGAACTTGCTATCGATGTCTCAACTGCGGCAACAGCATGGGCTGCAGCTGATTCATTTTCACAAACATCTCCCAAGTCGTTCATCTCTCCGATAGCGACTTGGGCGTATGCACGCGATGGGGGTTTGACCCCAAAGGCACTAGTCGGCATGTGGATGGACCTCCTTGCACTGGTCGGACGAGCATGGAGACCGCTCTCCCGACCCCTCGACTGCGGCTGATACCGGAAGCCGTGAGATTTGGAATGGATTCCGAATCTGTCTGAGGTGGCGTGCCTCCAAAGACTGCCCCCATCGCCCTTACGCTTGAGCCAATGTTGGCGCCAACAGTGACGCGTACGGGACAATCAAAACCGCAAACGCTCGCTACAATTCATTTTCATGGCTATTCGCACAACAATTCAACCTTTTGTTTTTTGGCGTAATGCCATCTTCGCCATTCTGTGCGCTGTATTTGGTCTTTGGGGTTGGTACGACTACTCCGTTAAAATTCCCAACTTGGAAGCCGACTGCGCGGAGTTTGATCAAGCTAAAGAAGAGATCAAGAAATTAGAAACACAATCAACCACCGCTCCGCTAAGTGATTCCCAAACGGCACAATATGCCGCCTTTAAAAAAACGATCGATCAAATCACAGCCCGAAATTCTGGCGCGCCAACCAAGCCGTCGCAATATGACCGAACCATGCAGCTGTGGCTGTACATCATTGGTTGCGGATTTCTTGGAACTCCATTCTTTATTTGGCCGATCATTCAAACCGCCAAAAATATTTATGTGCTTGAAGACAATGGAACGCTGGTCACGCCAAAAGGCACTTTCACCGTGGATCAAATTGCGGAAATTGACATGAATCGTTGGTGCGCCAAAGAAGGCGACCGCCGTAGCACATGGACCGCGACCGTGGTCACAACCGAAGGCAAGCGTGTTTTGTTGGACGACCATGATTACAAGAACATGCACTTGATTATTGGCGGTATCGCGCATCGCATGATGCCTGACACGTGGACCCCCGAGGCGAAACGTGTTGGCGAAAAGTCGCAAGACGAAGTGGCCGCTGCAAATGCCGCCGCTTGAATTGATCCGCAACTCAACACATTAAACCCAAATGCGCGCCACCACCGAACCAACAACAGCGATTGAGAAAATAGATCGATGCGGCGGATTACCGCACCGGCCGCGCGTTTTACTGGGCAAAATGGGCTTGGATGGCCATGATCGCGGCGTGAAATTAATCGCGCGGCTTCTGCGCGATAGCGGTGTGCATGTTATTTACAGCGGCTTGTGGCAAACGCCGCGCAGCCTTGCCATTGGCGCACGCGATGAGGACGCGGATTGCATTGCGTGCTCCATGATGAGCAATAGTCACTTGGTGTTGGTGCCGCGCTTGCTTGATGAGTGCCGCAAAGTTGGACGCCCCGACATGATTGTGAATGTGGGCGGAATTATTCCGCAAGAAGATGTCAAAGTTCTTTTGGCCGCGGGCGTGAACCAGATTTTTCACACGGGCGCCGGGCTTGATCCAATTGTTGACAGCGTGCGCGACTCGGTGCGCGATTATGCGCCGCTGCCATTCACGCCAACGCCCCATCCAACCGCGCAACTTGGTCGCATGATTTCGCTTGCGCACGCCAAGGGTCTTGACGCGGCCACGCCTAGGAAAAAACCAAAGCGCGTGATTGGTATTACTGGAGCTCCAGGCGCTGGAAAAAGCACGTTGGTTGCAGCCATGGCGCGCGAAAGTGTTTTGCGCGGCAGCAAGTTGGCTGTGATCGCCTTTGATCCAATGAGTCCCATCACCAGCGGCGCGCTGCTTGGCGACCGCTTGCGCGTGGACTTTAACGCGGTGGACGAGGGAATTTTCTACCGCTCGCTTGCCATTGTTGGCGAGGACTACGCCACGCTGAACGACATTCTTGGATTGCTTGGCGCGGCTGGTTACAACGACGTGATTGTTGAAACCGTTGGCGCTGGTCAAAATGATGTGGCCATTCGCCACCATGTGGATCGCTGCATTGTGGTTGTGGTGCCAGGCATGGGCGACTCCGTGCAAATGGATAAGGCCGGTTTGCTTGAGATTGCAGATTTGTTCGTGGCCAACAAAGCGGATCACGCGGGCGAGGCCAAGTTGGTGCGCGAGCTGCTTGATGTTGCGTCGGGTCGTCCAATTCTTGAAACCATTGCAACGCAAGGCAAGGGCATTGTGGAATTGTTGAACGCAATTTTCCCGGCGTGATATTGGCGCAAGCGCTTTGGCAGCCAAGCGCGCATCTTTCAAAATACAACTTTTACGGGGTGAATTGCGCATATTCCATTGCGCGCGTTCAAGGTGCTACATTCACAAACCCTATTGGAGATTTCTATGAGTGATTCAACATCGTCGCGCGTTTTGGCCCGCAACACCAACCAAGCTTTGGGCATTTGTCAATATGCGATTGATTTTCTGCGCGAGGGTAAGCCGTCGCAAGCGGTGCTTGATCGAACCACGTTGTTCCACACCGACGCGGTGTTATGCGGAGTGAGCGCGCTGGCGCTTGGCACCAACGCGCCCGTGTTGTTGCGCAAAGAGGCGCTGAGTTACCGTGATAAAAATGGCGTGCCCGTGTTTGGCGGCGACAAATTAGTGGCGCCAGAAAAAGCCATCGTGGCCAACTGCGCCGCGGTGCGCGAGTGGGACTCCAACGGAACCAACTTTGGCTATCGCCCAGAACTGAAACACACGGCCGGCGAGTTTGGTCACAATGATTTTTATCCAGTGGCCGTTGCCGCGGCGCAACTTGCCAAAGAAGGCGGCGACATGGCGTTGCGCGCCATGGTGTGCATTGACGAAATCCGCGGACGACTTGCGGAAGTATTTTCCCTGAAGACCTACAAAATTGATCACGTGGTACACGGCGCAATCGCTAGCGCCGCGGTGTACGGCGCAGTTCTGGGCGCGACGGCGGAAGAAATTGAGGGAGCGATTGGCATGTTCGTGGCGCACGCCATTCCGTGGCGAGCCATTCGCGCTGGCAAACAGTTGAGCGATTCAAAGGGCGCAAGCGCCGCAATCAGCACGGAGTTTGCCGTGTTATGCATGCAGCGATCCATGCGCGGCTTCATGGGTCCGCGCGACATCTTCCGCAATCCTGAAAATATGTTCCGTCAATTTCAACCCACCTCTGGCGACAGTCCATTTGATTTGCATCTGTCCATGTCAGGCGATGATTTTGCAGTCATGGGAATGCATTTCAAACTTGGCTTGTATGAGCACCAGAGCGCGGGCGCGCTGCAAGGCGTGATTGATTTGGTGCAGCGCCATCCAGAGTTGGCCGAGAAACCTGATTCCATTCGCGCCATTGTGATCACGGCGTATGAACCCGCGTTTGGAATTATTGGTGATCCCGCAAAGCGCGATCCAAAAACGCGCCAAAGCGCTGATCATTCAATGCTTTATATCGTGAGCACATTGCTGCGCAAAGCCATTGAGTGTGTCGCGTCCAATGGTCGCGCGGGTCTTGGCGCAAGCAGCGACGATGCGTGGAAGAATCTCATGTTGGAGCCGGAGGATTATGGATCGGAGGCGATCTTCAATCCCAACACGCGCGCCTTGATGGCGAAGATTCAATTTGAACTTGGCGGCGCTGAATTTGATCGACGCTATCCCGAAGGTATTCCGACCCAGGTGAAAATCACCACCGATCAAGGCACGCATGACAGCGGACTGGTCATGTTCCCTGG
>CAJACJ010000107.1 GCA_903938205.1 uncultured bacterium | reverse complement strand
TGTATCCAGATGTTAAATTTAATATTCGTGGCGGAGGTTCGGGCCAAGCTTTGGAAGACCTTGTAGCGGGTACGTGCGACTTTGCATCGGTGTCGCGTGATCTGACGGACGCCGAAGTGGCGCAGATTAAAAAAGATTCTGGTGTGGATGTGGTTGAAATTAAAATTGCTTCAGGCGGCGCGTGCGTGATTGTGAACGCGGATAATCCAATCACAAAAATTACGCGCGAGCAACTGAATGGAATTTTTGCCATTACACACTCCATGACCAAAGATCCCATTTTTGCTTGGAAGGAATTGGACCCAACTTCTCCTATTGGTGAAGAGTGGATTGCGCTGTATGTCTCGGATCAGAACTCAAGCACCATGCAGACATTCACGGATTTTGCCATGCCCAACGAGCGCTTCACCACAAGTTATTTTTATCGCGAGCCTTCACCGTCATCGGTGGTGAACGCGTGTTGCGCCTACAAGACGGCCATTGGTGTTGGGTCGTACAGGCACATGCAACCGCGCGCCAAGGCGTTGGCTGTTTCTGGCGATAATGGCAAAACGTTTGTGGCACCTACAGAGATGAATATTTTCACGGGCGAATATCCAATGTCGCGTCCGCTGGAATTAGTGGCGGTGCTGGACAAGCAAGGAAATCTTCCGCCACTCTTGGTGGATTTTGCGCGCTTTGCGCTGTCTGAAACCGGTCAAGACGAAATCCATGACGATGGCTATTCGCCCGCGGATCCAAAGAAATTGCCGGCGTTTATTGTCAAGGCTCACGCTGCTGCGGCTGCTGCCGCGCCGCATGCTTTGCATAAGAGTTCGCCTAGCGACGCGCCAAACGCAACGCCAACCGTTGCTCCCTAAGAAGCGCTCCGCACTTTGACGCACGCCACGTTCATTATTGTGTCTTGCGCCATGCCAATCACATCGCTGGCTGTTGCTTCGAACGAAGCTCCAACTCTGCAACAATTCATCGGCGGACTTCAATGAAGTACGTGTGCCAATACGGCCATGATCACGGATTCGCTTGCTATTTAAAATTCAAGTAACAGCCTGGACACATCGGATGAATCAACTTCTCCACTGTTGTCAATATCTTCAACGCAGCAGGGGCAAGGACCAAAAGATAAAAGCATCACGCTGAGATCCGCAGAGTCAACACCTCCTGAACCATCCACGTCCGCTGACTGCTCCACGGAAAAACTATTAATCGCGGTGCTCCAACTGCTTCCACCCGTTTCGCCAATACACCAGAAGGTGCAATCATTCACGGGGTCAACGGCAATTCCAAAGTAATCACCCCAGCGATTGCCAGCAGTAGTTGGACTGGTGCTTCCCGTGGCAAGCATGGTGGATTGACTCATGGTTCCATTTGCATCCAAGGCGCGGCGCGCGGAAATGCTGACGTTTGGAAAAACAGTCAGCGAACTTGCTCCGTAGGCAACGGCAACATCGCCGCGCGCATTGGCCGCAATAGCTGGAAAGAAAGTGGACTCGCCAGTGCTTGGCAGAATGGTGCCGCTTTGACCAAGCGTTGGCGTGGCGGTGGTGGTGGTTGGCCAATTATTCAAATTCACTTGATACCAACGTGCGGCCGCTTTGCTTGAACTACTAATGCAATGCGCGGCGTACAACTTTCCATCGCGAATGTTGGCGTTCATCATGCGACCATCAAGCGTGTCAAGTGTGCCAGTAGTGGAACCTTTCACTGGAGCGGTCGGCGGCGCGGCGCCCGAAGGAACCGTGATGGCTTTAATAGAAACCACAGGACTTGTAAATGGATTTGCAATGGAGTGCAGGCGCATAGATGTGCTGCTTACACGGCTTACAAAGAGATCCTTGGCATCTGGATACGCGCTGGCCACTTGTACGCTGGAGGAACTGGAGTAATTCACATCGGCATAGACCGCGGTGCCACCTGTAAGCAGCGGAGTTTTATTAAAGCTGCGGAACCACGCGCCCGCAAAGCCACTGGTGAAACCAAAGAGATTGCCCGTGATATAGATGCCGTTGGCGTCAACGCCAAGACCGGGATAATCCACCCAGTATTTGGTGGTGCCAATGGTGACCACACATGAGGTGCGGTACTTGTACCACGTGCCATTTGGATCGCTGTCATCGCTAATGGCAATGTCCATGTACGCAGTGGACGTTGAAGAATAATATTCAGGCGAAATCACAATGAAGCGATTTGAATGTTGGTCATAGATGCATTTGGGATCAAACACAAAGGTGCTCGCGCCAACGGGCTCAAAGAATCCAGGCGCGCCGGTGCTGTCCAGCGCCACTTGGAAAGTTTTTGTGCCACTTTTGGTGAAGAAGGCAATTTGACTATTCACCGTTGCAATGACATGGTTTGGGCCAACGGCCAGCGTGCAATCTGGCGGTGTCCAACCTGAATTGCCAATGCCCGTGAAATATTCTCCGGGCTCAATTTGCGTGTCATTGATTTCGATTGGGGCCACAAGTGTGTTGGGTTCGCCATCTGGAATCACGCGACCCATTTTGTGCGGAGGAAGATACGCGCCCTTGCGCATGC
>CAJACJ010000106.1 GCA_903938205.1 uncultured bacterium | reverse complement strand
GCGCTTGGAGCGATTTTGTCCAAGATCAACAACTCGCCAACTCTCAAAGACCGCGTCGCAATTGTGTTAACCGCCGATCATGGAGGCGGAGTACCGTTTGTCAGCCACCTTGATCCAGAGGCGCCAGTGAATTTCACAATTCCGTTCGTGGTGTGGAGCGGCATGAATCAAACTCCGATGGATCTGTATTCCATCAACACAACTAGTCGACATTGTCCCGCCGTCAATGAACGCTTCAGCGACAATCCACTTCCACCTATTCGCAATGCCGATTCCGGCAACACGTGTTTGATGTTGCTTGGGTTGCCAGCTATTCCTGGTAGTACGGTCAACGCGCGCCAAGATTTACTTGTCGCTGCGCCATCAAAAAAATAATTGCGCTCTCTGAACAATTTGGGCATGAAATGTTTTACAGCTTGTATTGCGATTTCCAATACAAATCGTGTAGGCTTCATTCATGGCTGATTTCTGGCTCATCTCGCCGCCCGACAATAAAGATGTCAAGTTTCAACTTGTGCAGCCAGGACCATTCTCCATTGGTCGCGAAACAAGTTGCGGCATTGTTTTAGCTGATCGTTCAGTGAGTCGCCAGCATGCTTCGTTGCAGTGGACTCCACCAATACATCAAGAACCGGGAAGTTGGCGCGTAACGGATCTTGGCAGCGCTGGCGGAACATTCGTCAATGGAGTGAAATTGCAAGCGGGTCGCAGTCTCGCCTTGTGCCATGGTGATCAAATTGAAATTGCACCATGGAACTTTGATTTCATTGATCAACAATCACCCGTCAACATGTCACGCACGGTTGTGATGTCTGGTGGCAAAGAAAACTCACAAGAAAACTCGAACATTGAGCGCGTCAAGTTGTCCGCTCCAGCAGGCTTTGCTCAAAACCAACTTGCGCTGCTTGTTGAATCTAGTGAAGCGATACACAGGGCAACGAACGAATCGTCGGTGTATGAAGCGTTGGTGAATGCCGCGGCCAAATCCACGCAATTTGAAAATGTTGCGTTTGTGCGCAGCACCGGTGAAGGCGAAGCGGTGGAAGTATTGGCGCAAGTTGGCAATATTCAAGATCCAAGCGGCAAGACACGTATGAGCCGCACCATGCTTCGACAAGCGCGTCAAGGACCTGTTGTTGCCAAAGCCAATGAAGCCATGGCTGGCGGTGGCATTGCCATGAGTTTGCAGGGCATGGATGTGCGGTGCGCCATTTGTATACCTGTTGAACTGTCAGGCATGCGTTTCGGATTTCTGTATCTAGATGATCGAAAGCAATGCGATGACGCCACACTTGCAATGACCGCAAGTGTCGCTGGCACAGTCGCGCGCACTGCCGCAAATAGTCTTGGAAATCAGAAACGTAATGACATGGAAAAACGATTCGCCATGGATAAACAGGAAATGTTTAATGAAACCATGCACTCGCTGATTTCGCTTATCGACTTAAGGGATCCGTACACGGCCGGTCATTCCTATCGAGTTGCCGCATTTGCAAAGTTGATTGCAGAAACGGCGAAACTAGGTGCGGAAATGATTGAGCGAACTCACTTGTGCGGAAAAGTGCATGACATAGGAAAAATCGGCGTACCCGAAGCGGTTCTACACAAGGCCTCGAAGTTGACCGACGAGGAGTTCGCACAAATTGCCTTGCATCCAGAATCTGGACATAAATCGTTGCTCGTCATTTCACAAATGCAAGATGTGCTTCCCGGAGTCATAGACCATCACGAAAAATGGGATGGGTCAGGCTACCCATTCAAACGCGCTGGTGATCAAATATCTATGCTTGGAAGAATTCTGAGCATTGCGGATTGTTTTGACGCCATGACCAGCGCTCGCGTGTACCGACCAGCCCGTGAAGTTGGCGAAGTCTTGGTCGAAATTGAAAAATGTCTTGGCCGACATTTCGATCCCGAGCTTGGCAAAGTATTTCTCTCAATTCCGCGCATCAAACTTGATGAGATTATCGCTACAAAAACTCCGCCCAAGGCTTCTTAGTAACACGCACGTTTGGATTTGCGTGAATTGACGTGGCCCATCGCAATTCAAAAACGCGGGCTACAGTTCGTGTTCCATGCAACCGAAGCCCAGGATTTCAACTGTTCATTTTGCGCCGCCCAATAAATTATCGCGTGCCCACACCTGTGTGGCGCTCGCATTTTTTGCTTTGGTTCAGGCGTTTACTGCAATCACACTCGCTCAAACAGACGCCAAGCAACCTGCGCAAACATCCATTGCGCCAATCATTGCTTCTAGTTCCGTCGCTGTAGAAAAATCGCCTAGTACCCAGCAGGAACCAGCGCGTGTTCCCGCAATTCAATTAGTCCGAATATTTCCCAATGCGGAATTGCGTCGGCCCGTTCAAGTTGTTCAAGCGCCCGGCGAACCAAGCAATTTGTACGTGGTTGAACAAGCCGGTCGAATTCTTCGGCTTGATCAAAATAATGATCAGGTGAAATCCGGCGCGGTATTTCTTGACATGCGCAAGGAAGTCAACTCTAAAAATAATGAAGAAGGTTTGTTGTCCATCTGTTTCCATCCCCAGTACGCCGACAACGGATTTGTTTACCTGTATTACAGCGCCACAAATCCACGGCGCTCCATCTTGAGCCAGTTTCGCGTGAGCGATGATCGCAAGACCATCGATATCGACAGCGAGAAAAAAATTCTGGAAGTTGATCAGCCATATTCAAACCACAACGGCGGTACTGTTCTTTTTGGTCCCGACGGAATGCTGTATCTGAGCTTGGGCGATGGCGGCGCTGCCAACGATCCGCATGGTCATGGACAAAATGTTGGAACACTTCTCGCATCCATTCTTCGCATTGATGTCAGCCACGTGACCAAGGAGTCGCCTTACACAATTCCCTCCGACAATCCATTTGTCTCAACAAAGGGAGCGCGCAAGGAAATTTGGGCCTACGGACTTCGCAATGTGTGGCGCATGAGTTTTGATCGCGAAACAAAATTGCTGTGGGCTGGAGATGTCGGCCAAGATCAATTTGAGGAAATTGATGTCATTGTAAAGGGGGGTAATTACGGTTGGAACATGCGCGAAGGCGTGCACTCATTTCCTTCGGGCCTGAAAGGCGAATTTGGCGACGCATATATCGACCCCGTGTTTGAGTATTCACATACTGATGGAGTCAGTGTGACGGGCGGCTATGTGTATCGAGGCAAAAAATATCCTGAATTGCAAGGCATTTATTTCTTCGCCGACTACGGCTATGGAATTATTTGGGGCGCTCGTTGTCAAGATTCCAAATTAGGTACGCCGCGAAAACTTATTCATCGCAGTGGAAATTTGTGGAGCAGCTTTGGTGAAATGCTCAACGGCGAACTTGTGCTATGTTCATTTGACGGCGGCGAGCGCGGTCCTGGATCGCTTTGGAAAATCACAGGTGTGAATTAGTCCCGCCGCATTTTTGGGTGCGCTTCTAATTTTTTGGGCATGTCATTCATCCGCGCCCGCGCGCAAGGTCACTCAACAAAAATCAACCGCCGATGTATCCCGGTGAATTCCACCAAGGCTGGCTCATCTCTGGATAACTTGCATTATCCACATTCGGGTCCTCATTGTCGCCGTCATCCAAGTCGTAATAAGTCACGGGTTGTCCGCCTCTGTCCATTTGTTGTGTCTGATATTGAGTTGGAGATTTGTCGCCCTGCCAAAGCGATGGTTGGCTTTGGCAAGCACAAATAAACAAGGCTGTACAAGCCAACACAATTTGAAGTGCGCGAAATTGAATCGAAGTCATGCGCATCACTCTAGCACCTGCGCTATTGGGCAGGTGCCCGTTGGCGCGGCGGTTCGCAACGCGCCTGGCGCCCAACTTTTTGCCTCCACATTGTCACCATCGCGCGTGAGCATCATGTACCAACCGTCGCTGAAATAAATCGCAATACCGTCTTGCTGCTTCTGCCACCAACCCGTGTTGATGGCGTCAATACTTTTCATCGCAGCGCCGTTGCTTTGCAGACAAATATAAAACGACTGATTGTTGTAGGCGGGGTCAGCGCTTCGTGTTTTCCAAACGCCAGCCCATTGCGTGGAGTAGTTGAGAACTTTCACGGCTTGGCCAAATGAACTTGGTGGTCCTTGACGATTCACTCGCGGGGCGTAGGAATACTTTTCAAATCCAATGTGGCCCAACTGAATCACATCTAGCCAGCCGTCCGTCCAATTCATCACCAACACGCCGTCTTCAATTTTCCAAGTTCCGTGTTCACCTTTTGCGCCGTCGGTGCCCTTGCACCAATTGCTAATCGCAACGCCGTCATTGAGTAAATTCACGTCAAACAAGCAATTTTCACCATCGGTGAGGGCCCAGGTTCCCTCCGCCACATCGCGCGTAATTTCGGTCGCAATGGTTCCGCTGGTGGGATGCGGCGAAGCGCAAGCGCCACAAAAAATTCCAATCGCCGACACAACAATCAACGCAAGATATTTCATAAGACTCATGGTAGCTCCCAATTCGAAGTGTTCAAAAATCTATTCGCTTCAGATATTTCAAGATGCTCGTTTATCGGCAGTCGTGTCGCTTTGTGATTTAGAAAAATCTTCCAGCGCATCATGTCGAATGTCTTGTCGTCGCAACCAACCGCTTGGTGGAATAAGCGGCCGCGCCGCCAAGATGTCGAGCGCATGTGAAAGCCGAACTGGTGAATAATTCCAACTATCAACTCCAACGTCCATACTGCGTCCCATTTCCTCCAATGCGCCATGCGTGTGTCCATACAAATGCATGGCGCCACTCAGTTGCCCCCGCCAAGCCCGCAGTGGATAGTGGCAAAGGACAACTCGTTCGCCGCCATTGTCGCGCCGAAATGTTGCCTGGTTTTTCACTGAATCAAAGAGCGTCTCAAACTTTGCAATCTTCGGATCGTGGTTGCCGCGGATCAGTTGAATATTCTTGCAGACAATTTTATTTCGAATGTCAACCGCGTGCCCAACTTGAGCATCGCAACCTTCTTGAAACGGCCCGCAAAAGTCTCCAATGTGAATCAGCACATCGCGTTTCTTCACGGTTCGATTAATTGCATCAAGCAAAGCGGCGTCCATGGCGGCAACATCCGCAAAAGGTCTTTCAAACAAGGAGATCACGTGCTCCTCTCCAAAATGCGTGTCGCCCGAAATCCAAATAGTGCTCGCCATGAAACAAGGCTAGCGCAATGCCACTGCGCTACAAGTGAATTTTTGCAGCATGCGCCCATAGATGCATTCGGTAAAGCCGAAATCAATTCATTTTCTTTGTGCAATCAATGTCATTCCTGATTCGCTATAACTACGCACCATGTCCACGAAGATCATCAGCGCCAGGCACTTTCTTCAAATTGAGGGTTTGACTCGTGAACATCTTCAAAGCCTTCTGGCAGCCGCAAAGAACAATCTTGCCGTGGCTGACCAAAGAGTCGCTCGCAAAGATGTGCTCGCTGGCCGCGTGATTGCCAATCTCTTTTTTGAAGACTCAACACGCACTCGTTGCAGCTTTGAAACCGCCGTCCATCGCCTTGGTGGTGAGGTCTTTACCCTTGCCGCAAGTGGTTCCAGCACCAGCAAGGGTGAAAGCTTGGTGGATACCGCCCTGAATATTGAAGCCATGGGCGTGAGTGGGCTAGTGATTCGTTCCACAATTTCAGGTGGTCCCGACATGGTGGCCAAGCGGGTGTCAATTCCTGTCATTAATGCTGGCGATGGTCGCCATGAGCACCCAACCCAGGGCTTGCTTGATATTTTGACTTTGCAAGAGTCGCTAGGTTCTTTGCAGGGCAAGCGAGTCGCCATTGTTGGGGATATTGCCAATAGCCGAGTTGCCCGCTCAGCCACCCATGGCCTGGCAATTCTTGGGTGCCATGTTGTTCTAATTGGCCCCCCAACTTTGGTGAACAAGTCACACCAAGAAATGACTAAATTTAGCGAATTGATAAGTATTTCACACGATCTTGATTCTAATTTACGCGATCTTGACGCCATCATGATGTTAAGGCTTCAAACCGAACGTGCAGCATCTTACGGGGTTTCTTCTGATTACAGAACCCTTTACGGGCTGACCATGGAAAGAGCATTGCGTTTAAAGCCTGGAGCCGTAGTGCTTCACCCAGGACCAGTGAATCGTGGGGTTGAAATTGATGACGCCGTTGCTGACGAATTCGGTGGCACCCGCATTTTGCGCCAAGTCACCCATGGAGTTGCAGCCAGAATGGCTGTGTTGGAAGAAGTTATCAGGCAATAAATTTGGCCTGAATGCGAGTTGCTAAAAAAATGTAGAGCCAATGTTTCCCATTGAATACAAATTGGCGCAGTGAAGCAAATCGATCTTTCAAACTTTTTTCCCCCATTCGGGTAACTTCAAGGACCTACTTAGACCGATACTAGGCGACTCGTCTACTGACCATTTTAACTGACTGGCTTTCTACATTGTTGAAAATTCATAACTTTATTTCAGGCTTAGTGTTGTTGTCGCTCTCAGTCCTTTTTGGGTGTGAGACAGACAGCTTCATAGATCCAAGTCGTACGGGTTACTTTGAAACTACTCCTACGGCAATGCCAATTTTGACCCGCAT
>CAJACJ010000105.1 GCA_903938205.1 uncultured bacterium | reverse complement strand
GCCTTGGTTTGAAAATCTTTTTCGGCGGCAATGCGTCTATCTTCAACAACTTTGCGTCGATGTTCGGCGACCTCCAACCGCAACGCGTCGACATCCTTTGCGCAATTGCGATCGCGACGAATTGCGTCTTGAAGCGCGGCGTCCGCCAACTTGTCGGCGCCTTGCAAGCTGAACAACATGCGCGCCAATTGGATGTACTGCGAAGCTTGCCGCCAATCCAACAACTTTTTACAAAGGCGATTGGCGTCGTCGGGTTTGAAATTGCTCCACGGCGCGTGTCCAAATGATCCATCAATTCCTGCAAAATCCCACTTGGAAATGGTGCCTTTGAGGGTCTCACCCGAGATCAATTTCACCTTCCACGGAAGTGGTGGTTCCAACACACCTTGGGCAAAGGCTGAACTCCATGAAAATGGCGCAAAAACCAACAAAATGAAGAATTGTTGAAATCTGCTCATCCATCAGCAAAGTACTCGGCTACCATCGCCGATGGAAGGTCAATTCCACTTTCAGTAGACCATTTTTTAGGAGGCTTCGATGTTTGAACGCTTGACGGATCGTGCTCGCAAAGTGATGGCTCTCGCAAATCAAGAGGCCCAGCGCTTCAACCATGAATACATTGGCACCGAGCACATACTGCTTGGCCTTGTCAAAGAAGGTTCGGGCGTCGGCGCGAATGTGTTGAAGAATCTTGGAATTGATCTGCGCAAGGTTCGCCTTGAAGTTGAGAAGTTGGTCAAGAGTGGTCCCGAGATGGTGACCATGGGCAAGCTTCCGCAAACTCCGCGCGCCAAGAAAGTAATTGAGTACGCAATTGAAGAAGCGCGCAATCTCAACCACAACTATGTTGGCACCGAGCATCTGCTGCTTGGGTTGCTGCGCGAACAAGATGGCGTGGCCGCGCAAGTGTTGTTGAACCTTGGCATGAAACTGGAGGAAGTCCGCGAAGAAGTGCTGAATTTGCTTGGCGCTGGCGGCGAAAGCGAGCAAGAAAATCCACAGCAAGCCGAGGCCGCTGCGGAGCCTGGTTCCGGTGACGCGCCTGCGGCCACTGGTCGCCGTGGCAAAAGCAAGACTCCCGCTCTTGATTCATTCGGCCGCGATCTCACGGAGCTCGCGCGCGCGGGTGAACTTGATCCGGTCATTGGTCGCTTCAGTGAAATTGAAAGATTGGTTCAAGTGTTGTGCCGCCGCACCAAAAACAATCCCGTGCTTCTTGGCGAAGCTGGTGTTGGTAAGACGGCGATTGTTGAAGGTCTGGCGCAGCAAATTATTTCGCAAGAAGTTCCAGACCTTTTGCATGACAAGCGACTTGTTGTTCTTGACTTGGCCATGATGGTGGCGGGAACCAAGTACCGCGGTCAATTCGAGGAGCGCATCAAGGCCGTTATGAATGAAGTGCGTCGCGCCAAGAACATTATTTTGTTCATTGACGAGTTGCACACGCTTGTTGGAGCTGGTGGTGCCGAAGGCGCCATCGACGCCAGCAATGTGCTGAAGCCAGCGCTTTCTCGCGGCGAAATCCAGTGCATTGGCGCGACCACATTCGATGAATATCGCAAATACATCGAGAAAGACGCTGCTTTAGAGCGCCGCTTCCAGTCGATTGCCGTTGAGCCACCAGGACCTGAACAGGCCTATGAAATTCTTAAAGGCTTGCAGGAAAAATACGCCACGCATCACCGCGTGGTCTACACCGATCAAGCCCTGCGCGCCGCGGTGGAATTGTCGGGCCGCTACATTCCTGGCCGCGTTCAACCAGATAAAAGCATCGACGTCATTGACGAAGCCGGTGCGCGTCTGCGCTTGAAGACCATGGCCAAGCCGCCTGATCTTGCGGATTTGGAAACACGCATCGAGCGTCTTAGCATTGACAAGGATGACGCCGTGAAGAATGCGGACTATGAAAAAGCCGCCGACTTGCGTGATCAAGCTGAGAAACTTCGCAAGGAAAAAGAGAAGTTGCAACAAGGCTGGCGCGACCGCATGAACGAGACCACGGGAACCGTGGACGAGGAAATGATCGCGGAAGTTGTAAGCAAAATGACGGGCGTTCCTTTGACACGTTTGGCCAAGGAAGAAAGCAAGCGATTGCTTCAGCTGGAGGCGGAACTTCACAAGACCGTCGTCGGTCAAGAGGAAGCCGTGAAGACCGTGGCACGCGCCATTCGCAAGAGCCGCTCTGGTTTGAAAGATCCAAAGCGTCCAATGGGTTCGTTCTTGTTCCTTGGTCCAACCGGCGTTGGCAAAACGCTGTTGGCCAAAGCCATCGCCGACTTTATGTTTGGCGATCAAGACGCGCTGTTCACTCTGGATATGAGCGAATACATGGAGAAACATAACGTTTCTCGATTGATTGGCGCGCCTCCAGGATATGTGGGCTTTGAAGAAGGCGGTCAACTCACCGAGCGCATTCGCCGCCGTCCATACGCGGTTGTGTTGCTTGACGAAGTTGAGAAGGCGCATCCCGACGTGTTCAACATGCTTCTGCAAATCATGGAGGAAGGCCGTCTGACTGATTCATTCGGTCGCCATGTTGACTTCCGCAATTGCATCATCATCATGACCAGCAATCTGGGCGCCGATGTGATCAAGGGTGGCACCGCGTTTGGTTTCACCAAGCGCGCTGAAGTGCAGGACTATGAGAAAATGAAGAAGTCGCTCACCAGCGAAGTGGAACGCTTCTTCCGTCCCGAGTTCGTGAATCGTTTGGACGACATGATTGTGTTCCGCCCTCTCATCAAGGATGACTTGAACCAAATTATTGAGTTTGAGTTGAGCAAGTTGCGTAAGCGACTCACTGAAAAGGGCATGGCTTTGGAAATCGATCAGAAGGCCAAGGACTTCTTGATTGACAAGGGCTACAACCCAGACTTTGGCGCTCGTCCGTTGCGTCGCTCCCTGTCGCAATTTGTGGAAGATCCGCTCGCGGAAAATCTGCTCAGCGGCGAGTTCGCCGCAGGCGATGTGATCTTTGTCACCCGCGAGGGCGAGAAGGAGCACTTGGCGTTCAGGGCGCAAAAGCCAGCGGAAGTTCCGCCGCCAGTGACGCCAACCGCTGCGTAAATCATTGTATTTCTAGCTATTTCAAACCGCGCTTCCTTCAAACGAAGCGCGGTTTTTCTTTTAGCGAATGCTGACCAGCTTCATGCCTGTCGGCGTGGATTCAAATTCCATGGTCGTAAATTTGTAATTTTTTCGCAAGGTGGAATCAAGCTGCGCCATCATGTGCGTGTCATCGCTTTTTCGAATAATGACATGGCCATTTTTAAAATTAATCTTCATGCAATTCAACGTCGCCATGACTTCCTTGCGATTGGTGGTGAAGAATGTCGTGAAATATTTTCGACCCCCTCGACCTTCAAGATCACTCTTGGCGCCCGCGGAAAGAAGTTGATTCCAAATTAAATCGTACTCCTCGTTGCGCACGCACTCGGTGACATGGTCCACGACCTGCTCAGGAAAAATCGCGCGCAAGACAATGTCGCCGCTGGCTTTTTTCTCGCGCAAATCAATCGCGGGCTGATTTGGATCAACAGCGACCTCTGCTGCGCCATCCGCTGAGTTTGGATCTTTTACTATTTCAGGACGCTTGGATGAATAGACCACCTTGGTTCCATCCGCTTTCACAAATGTTTCATCAACGGGTCGCCCAATGGAGTCCGCTTCGGATTGCGAGCGATAGTGGTACTCGGTTCGCTCCACGGCGCATCCAATTTGAAAAAAAACACCGCCGCAGAAACTTATAAAACTCAATGAAAAAAAGGCAATTTTCATATTTATGCCCTGCTGATGTGCGCGGCCGCCATTGCCCCACGCGCCTTCCAGTCACACTCTTCGCGCTTGATATTCCATGTGAAATGCCCCTCAAGTTCGACATCCGTCGTGGGACGATCAAGTCGGGTGTGTGTGCCACGGCTTTCATTGCGAGCCAGCGCGGCAAGCACCATCAATCGCGCGCTGGTCAACATATTTTGTGTTTCCCAACCCATGGGCTCATCAAAAACAGAGTCGAATGCGTAGCGCCCCCAAAAGGCGAACATCTCAAGCATGTCACTTAATTTGGTGGAACTGCGTTCAATGCCAACATTGCGCCACATGGCGCTGCGCAAACTACTGCGCACATCCGCCAAATCCAACTCGCCACGCTCTGGGCGCTCCACTTCATGCGTCAACGGAACTGGCATGGCTGCGGCAAGCTCGTCTAGATCAATCGCTTGCGCCACGCGCCGACCAAAGACAAGTCCCTCCAACAAACTATTGCTGGCCAATCGATTGGCTCCATGCACGCCTGTCGCCGCGCACTCACCGCAGGCATACAACGCCGGCACATTGGTGCGGCCGTAAAGATCAGTTTCAACACCGCCAATGGAATAATGCGCAGCTGGATGAACAGGAATAAGATTGCGTCCGCCGTCTAGACCAAATCCCGCCAACATGCGGGAAAGCCCTGGAAAACGCTTGGAAAAACCATTGGAACCCATGCACCGCGCGTCCAACCACACATGGGATTCACCGCTCTTTGCCAAATGTTTCACGATGGCGCGACTGACCACATCGCGCGGCGCGAGATCCGCCAGCTCATGCAAATCACGCATGATCGAGAGGCCATCTCGATCCACCAACTTCGCTCCTTC
>CAJACJ010000104.1 GCA_903938205.1 uncultured bacterium | reverse complement strand
TCATTAACGAACTTAAACTTGTGCGCTCGCAGATTGAACCGCTTGAGCAATGCATTTCTGATTTTGAGGACGCGAAAGTGGGTTATGAACTTTCTAGAGAATCCGGCGACAAGGATTTATTAAAAGAAGCCGACGCGGCGCTCTTTCGATTGCAACAACGCATGGGCGTGGTGGAAACACAAAGCTTGCTTGGTCGCAAGCACGATCATCGCGCATGCTTCGTGGACATCACCGCTGGCGCTGGCGGCACGGAAGCGGAAGATTGGGCGGGCATGTTGGAGCGCATGTATTTGTATTACTGGAGCGAGATGGGTTGGAAGGCTGAGGAATTGCATCGCATCGCCGGCAACGAAGCGGGCGTGAGCGAAGTTGGTTACCGCATCACTGGTCCATTCGCCTATGGCTACATGAGTTGCGAACGCGGAGCGCATCGATTGGCCCGCGTGAGCCCCTTCAACGCTGAAGGCAAGCGACAAACAAGTTTCGCCACCGTGGATGTCACCCCTGAATTCGAGGACGCAGATCTAGAAATTCCCGCAAAAGACCTTGAAATCATTGCGTTTGTGCGCGCATCTGGTCCCGGCGGACAGAACGTGAATAAGGTAGCCAGCGCGGTTCGCATCAACCATATTCCAACTGGCTTGCAAGTTGTGGCCAGCACATTCCGCGATCAATCACAAAATAAAAAGCAAGCCATGAACGTCATGCGCGGCAAGTTGGAGCAACTTGAAGAAGAACGCCGCGCCAGTGAATTGGCAACGGCAACTGGCGGCAAGGTCACGCGTGATTGGGGCAATCAAATTCGCAGTTATGTGTTCTATGACAATCGCGTCAAAGATCATCGCACAGGTTTTGAAGTTGGCAATCCGCAGAAAGTGTTGGACGGATATATGTCCGGATTTGTGGTTGCGGAATTGCAGCGACGCCGCGGTGAATCTGAAAAGAAAAAATAATTTCACATGTTGTTCATCGAATAGACATGCAGCGACGGGCTTGTGGTGTTCATGAAAATATTCTTGGAGATCAAACCATGGTGTCTCATTCGAAACCGTTCATTGACTTAGCGCCAAGCGCGTGGCCCAACGCGCAATCTGCAGCGAAATTGGAATGGCTCAGCACCAACGCTCTTGGTGGTTACGCGTTTGGAACTATCAGTGGCGCTCTGCAAAGGCGATGGCATGGATTGCTGATCGCGGCAACAGATCCGCCCGCGGGGCGCACCATGCTGGTATCCAAAATTGAAATCACCGCCGTCACCAAAGGCGTGCGCGCCCAATTATCCGCAAATCAATGGGTCGGTGGCATGGACGCGCCTGGTCTCGCATTTCTTTCGCGAGTGTGGCTTGATGGATCAATCATTGTGCGTGAATGGAACATTGGCGCCTCAATTCTAGAAGAGCGTATTGCCATGGCGCGCGGCCGCAACACAACCGCAATTGTGCTCACGCTTCGTGGCGGCAACGACGCGGTTGATCTTGAATTGAAATGCATGGTCAATCATCGGCCTCACGATCAACTTGTGAAACCAAATGCATTCACTCCGCGCATTCAACAGCACGAGCGCGGACTTCATGTTTGCATTGATCACGCCAACGGCGAAGGCAAAGATATTTTTCTTCAAGCCGATGGCGCCACCGCCGTAGTGGATGGCGCCTGGTACTCCAATTATTTTTTGCCCGTTGAGGAAGCATGCGGCTACGACTGCGTGGACGCGCACTGCTGCGCTGGCATATTAAAAATCACGCTAAAGCCTGGGGAATCATGCGGTTTTACGGCAAGCACGCGCGCGGAATCAGCCGGGGAAGGCGCGCGCCTTATGGCGTCAACCGCCGCGCGCGATCAATCCCTGATCGCGTTGGCCAAAGCGGAGTCGGATTCATTTCGCGCGCGCCTGGTTCTTGCCGCGGATCAATTCATAGTGGAGCGCCCGCTTCCAAATGGTTCGCGCGGCACAAGCATTATCGCGGGGTATCCATGGTTCGCGGATTGGGGCCGCGACGCGTTGATTTCATTGCCAGGTCTTTGCTTAGAAACTGGTCGCTTTGAAGAAGCGGCGTCAATTCTTCGATCGTTGGCTCACTTTGAAAAAGATGGTCTGCTTCCAAATCGTTTTCCATCACCTGGCGAACCGTGGTTGGACAACAGCGTCGATGCCCCCCTGCTTCTGGCGCACGCCGCGCGGCGCACCGTAAACGCCTCTGGCGATTTCTCATTGGCGCGTGATCTTTTTCCAACGCTTGTCAAAATCTTCGCCGCATTCACCAAAGGCACGCGCCACGGAATTCATGATGATCCCGCCGATGGATTGCTTATTGCTACCGACCCAGGCACGCAACTTACATGGATGGACGCCAAAGTGGGCGCGACCGTGATCACTCCGCGCATGGGAAAACCTGTGGAAATAAACGCGCTCTGGTGCGGCTTGCTGGCCACGCTGATTGAATGGGCGCCCAAACTAAAGCAAGACGCAAGCGAATGGATCGCCGCGCTTGCAAAGGCGCAAAAAAGTTTTGCGCGCTACATCAACGTCAATCAAGATCAACTCGCCGACACACTTGATAGCCCCCAAGGCGTCGACACGCTACAACGACCCAACCAACTTTTCGCCGTGCAGCCTTTGGTGCAACTCATTCCAACTGCGGTCGCGCAAAAAATAGTGGCGCGCGTGGAAAAAGATTTACTCACTCCGTATGGACTACGCACGCTGGAACAAAATGCTCCAGGCTATGTTGGCCGCTACGGAGGTCGTGTTCAAACGCGCGACCAGGCGTATCACAACGGCACCGCTTGGCCGTGGCTCATAGCGCCGCTGGGTTGCGCGCTGCGAACTTTGGGAAAATCCAAGCGTGTTACAGAAATCCAAAACCAATTTCAAGAACATCTGCGCCACGGTTGTCTGGGACAAATTTGTGAAGTCGCCGATGGCGATTTACCGCAAAATGCGGGCGGTTGCGTGGCGCAAGCCTGGAGCGTGGCCGCCATGTTGGACCAAGGAATTGGCGAAACATCTTCACCAAGATGATTGTGTACGATAATCACATGGTGAAAACTTCGGTCAAACCAAGAATTTCTGTAAAGCGAACGGTGAAAGAACCGCTGTCGCTGTTGCAACGAATTGGGGCCGGCGACACCAGCGCCATGCTTGCCTGCATGGAACGATTTCGCGGACTTGTGTGGTCCCTTGTTCGACGAAGTTGCTCCAACGCCGCGGACGCGGAGGATATTGTTCAAGAAATTTTTATCAGCGTGTGGCGCTCAGCCCATCGCTTTGATCCCACCATCGCCAGCGAAAGCACATTTGTTTCCGTCATCGCGCGCCGCCGTTTGATTGATCGAACTCGGCAACGCATGCGCCGTCCAACTCCAGGACCAATCATTCAAGATGTAGAGTTTGATCACGTTGAATTGCCCCGCTGTGAAATCAAGGAGGCGGGCGCGATTGCGCAAGCTGCCTTACTTGATCTTCGACAAGAACAACAACAGGTGCTGCAACTGTCCATTGAATGTGGTTGCAGCCATGAGCAAATCGCCACAGCAACGGGTTTGCCCCTTGGCACGGTGAAAACTCACGCGCGCCGAGGCCTGTTAAAATTACGCGACGCCCTGATTGAATCTGGCATTGATATTGACCCGATTGAATCTGAGTAACCCACCTTGCATTCATGACTCACGCGCAGTCAATCACCGCGTTTGATTTCATTTATTGCCAAAATTTCTAAAATATATTTTGTGATTTTTACGTTGCAAAGAAGCGCAATTTCCAATATTTCGGGCTACAAATAGAACATGTTCTCATTCACCATTCTCGCCGTGTGCGCGCTTGCCGCCACTCCATTGCAAAATACAAACAACACGACAACTGGCGCAACGCAATCACCACCCGCGGCCATGTTGCGCTACCCAGATCTTGGTCCAAACGACATTGTTTTTACATTTGCAAACGACCTGTGGCTTGTCGACAAAAACGGTGGAGTGGCGCGCCCACTCACAAGCGCCCTTGGTGCGGAGAGCCTCCCCAAATTTTCTTGGGATGGGAAGACCATCGCTTTTGTTGGCGGCTATGAAGGCAACCGCGACATCTACACACTGCCAGTTGGCGGCGGTCAACCGTATCGAGTCACGCATCAGCCTGGCACGGAAAATTTGTGCGAGTGGACCATCGATGGCTCGCTGATTTTTTCATCGAATGATCTCAGCGGTCTGGCACGCATGCCGCGTCTCTATCGCGTTCCCGCTGTTGGTGGAATGCCTGAGCCGCTTCCGGTTCCATATGGCGCCAATGGTTCAATTTCCGCCGATGGTGAATGGTTGGCGTATACGCCGCACTCCGTTGATACGCGGACATGGAAACGCTACCGCGGCGGCATGGCCACTGACATTTGGCTTTACAACTTGAAGAATGGAACAAGTCGTCGCGTGACAACATGGGAAGGCGTGGATTCATTTCCAATGTGGCACGGTGAATGGCTGTATTACTTGTCTGACGAGGGCGAAGGCCATCGCATGAATGTGTGGAAATACAACATAATTTCCCAGACAAAAGAGCAAGTTACCTTTTTCACCGATGAAGATGTTCGTTGGCCAGCGATCGGTCCACATGAGGGCGGCGCTGGTGAAATGGTGTTTCAAAAAGGCGATCAGTTGATGCTGTTGGATTTGTCTAGCGCCAAGGCCCACACCATCTCGGTTCAGATTCCAGGCAATCGCCCCAAGATCGCGCATCGCACAATTGATGCTTCCAAACAAATTCAATCATGGAATATTGGTCCAACTGGCAAGCGCGTTGTTGTTGCCGCGCGTGGTGATATTTGGACTCTGCCAACAGAAAATGGTTCGCCACGTTTGCTGGTGCACAGCAGTGGCGTGGCGGAACGTTCGCCCGCATGGAGTCCAGACGGCGAAAGTATTGCCTTCTTTGACGACTCCACCGGCGAGTATGAGTTGTATGTCATGCCCGCAAACGGCAAAAGTGAAAAACGCGCGCTGACAACCGACGGCGGTCCGTTCAAAGAGGGAATCACTTGGAGCCCTGATTCAAAAAAGTTGGCCTACGGTGACAAGACTGGATCATTGTGGTTGGTCACACTCGCTGATGCCTCGCGTGTCTTGGTCGACCGTGATCCGCGAGCAAACACTCCCAATCCATCCTTCACTCACGATGGCGCTTGGATCACATACACCCGCCGCACGCTGGATCGAGACACGCCGCAGATTTTTATCTATGAAGTGGCCACGCAAAAATCCACGCCAGTCACATCCGGCATGTTCACGGATTCAAATCCAACCTTTGATTCCAAAGGCGAATTCCTTGTTTTTGCTAGCGAAAGAACATTTTCACCAACCTACAGCGCGTTGGATTCCACATGGATTTACAGCGACGCACAGCAGCTTTTTCTTGTGCCCTTACGCAAGGATGTGAAAATGCCTTGGGCCGCCGAGAGCGATGAGGAAGAGAAGCAAAGCGAGAAGAAAGACGCCGAGAAAAAAGCCGCGGATAAAAAAGACAGTGAGAAGACCGCGGGCGACGTGGATAAAAAAGAGGCAGATAAAAAAGACGCCGACAATAAAGAGAATGATGACGAGGATGATGGCCCATCACCAGACGATTCAAAGGCCCCGCCTGCTCCGCCTCCGGAACGCGAGCCCAATGATCCGCCAGCGAAATCCGAAACTGAAACCGCCAAAGTGGTCGACGCCAATGCGGATGAAAAGAAGTTGGACGACAAAAAAGACGCCGATAAAAAGCCTGAGCCCGCCGCCCTAATCAAAATTGATTTGGACGGATTCGAAAATCGCGCCGTCGCGCTGCCCATGAAGTCAGGCGGCTACGGCTCCCTTGCGTTCAACGACAAAAACTTGCTACTGTTCGCGCGCTCCAAAGAAGGTATTAAAATTCTTGATCTGACTGACAAAGAGAAAAAGGAAAAGACCGTCACGGAAGGCGATGGCTTTGACATATCCGCCGACCGTAAAAAATTACTGGTGCCCCGCGCTGGTGGCGCGGTGGTTGTGGACAGCACTGCCGACGCGAAATCAAAAACC